>CAYLLH010000074.1:0-3008 GCA_964384785.1 uncultured Thermoplasmatales archaeon
CCATTTCCTGCATCATCAGAAAAAGGTTTTGGCATAAAAGTCACAAGTAGATCATATAAACGAGCTGTTTCTCTAGCTAAGTATTTAAAAAACATACAGTAATCAGCTGCAGAAAGTGCATCTAAATCACCAATTTCTACTTCATGTTGATAAAGACCTACTTCATGATGATGATACTTCAGAGGATAACCACATTCAAGTAGAAACTCAGACAAAGTCTTCCTATAATTCTTACAATCATCTAACGAAGGCGGTGCGAAATAACCCTGTTGTTCAACTATTTTTGCTTCTTGATCACCATGTTCCAAAAGAACATAAAACTCCATCTCTGGACTAATTTTTACGTTATCAAAACCATTATCTTTAGCATAATTTACAGCTTTTTTAAGAACATTTCTTGGATCAGCAACAAAAGTCTTACCAGATAAATCATGGATTTCACCTATAAAACGAGCCTCATCCTTTTCATGAGGAAGCATCATAAAACTATCAGGATCAGGTTTTACTATCATATCAGATTTTTCAACTTTTGCAAAACCTACACTAGAACCATCGAGTCCGATTCCATCATGTATAACACTTTCAAGAAAAGTATCCGCTGGCATATGTAGACTACGCAGTCGGCCGATAAGATCTGTGAAATGAAGCTGTATCCATTTAACATTGTTTTCTTTAATCTGACTCTCGATTTTTTGTTTCATCAAAAAATTATATGATTAAAAGATACTTTATATACATTATCCCCTCTAGAAAACAGGTCCAACCCAGGCACCAAAAAGCAAAACCACAGAGGCAACCACTGTTATCAGAATATTATCATCCACAGGACCAATCTCATAACGTTCTACAACTGATGCAAAAACTCCAGAGAGGGGACCCCAAAAAATCATACCATTCCCTGCAAGATGCCCTAGATAGAAACCCAGTGGTATACAAAACGCTGCCATCCAAATATTTCCAATAAAATGTTTAGTACGACGTTCAAAAACAAAACTACGGATAATACCAGTAATTCCATCACCTATAGCCATAAAAGCTGGAGGGATTACAGCAACCCAAGGATTACCCAACACCATCCAAAGACCGAAAACTGTTGCACCCCACATAAAACAAAAAGTTACATCATTCCAGTTTTTTTCAGTTTGAAACCAGTACATCATATGATCAGATTTATGAGACACAAGAGTAAAAACAGTAATCATCATACCGCAAAACAAAGGAAACCAAGGACTACTAAAAACAAAAGGAACTAGAAGAACTACTACTCCACCAGCGAAAATATGAACAAGTTTACGATTATAATAAACCGCTTGCTCACGCTCCAATCCCTTGCGAATCATCCAATTATAGATAAACTTAGCAGAATAAGTAAAACTGAAAACATAAACAGTTAACACCAGAACCCAGAAATACTGGTTTTCCAACAGAGACACAAGCATAGCCCCCCATAAACATACTCTTTATATATAAACATTAATAACCTAAAACCAATAAATTTAACAAAAAAACTATTGGAAAACCTTTTATAACAGATAACAATCACTATCAAAATAAAAAACAAACAAAAAAAACTCCAAAAAGTAAAAAGGAGGTTAAAAAATAGTATGAATGGAAAAATAAAATGGTACAACCCACGTAAAGGATTCGGTTTTATAGAATCTGAAGAGGGAAAAGATATCTTTGTACATCGAACTTCTATACCCTTCGGAACACAACTACAAGAAGGCGACGAAGTAGAATTCGAGACAGAGGAATCTGATAAAGGACCAAAAGCAATAAACATAAAAAAAGTAGAATAATTTTTTATAACAAAAATTATCACAAAGAATTATTGTAGTCTTTATATCACAATAATCAAAATAAATTAAATTCTTAAAAACTTTTTTTTTACATTTTTTTAAAATATTTTTAACATCTTTTTTTTAGGATAAATTACTTAAACATATCAAGGATAAAAAATTTTAGAAAAAAAACAGTGTGGAGAAACTGAAAGGATTATGAAATGTTTTGTAGCTGGTGGAGCGGGATTTATTGGAAGTCATCTTGTTGATAAACTTGTTGAAAAACAAAATCAGGTTACTGTTTTTGATAATCTTAGTTCTGGAAAAAAAGAATTTATCAAACAGCATCTAAACCAGGATTATTTCAGATTTATAAAAGCTGATCTTTTAGATAAAGAAAAAATCCTTGAAAACATCAAAGATCATGATGTTGTCTTTCATATAGCAGCTAATCCTGATGTGCGTCTTGGTGCAGAAAAACCAGAGATTGCTGAAAAGGATATACAATCAACTTATAATCTTCTTGATGCGATGCGTCTTAAAAATGTTAAACAAATCGTTTTTTCATCTAGTAGCGTGATATATGGTGAAACACCAGCTGAGCCGCTCTCTGAAGATTATGGGCCGCTTCTACCTATATCCGTATATGGTGCTGCTAAACTAGCATCAGAAGGACTCATAAGTTCATTTGCTCACACTTTTGACCTGCAGGGTTGGATTTACAGGTTTGCAAATGTAGTAGGAATACGTGGTACACATGGAGTAATCGTTGATTTTATACATAAACTACAAAAAAACCCAAAAGAATTAGAGATCCTTGGAGATGGAAAACAGAAAAAACCATATCTTTATGTTACTGAATGTGTGGATGGAATACTTCATGGGTTTAAAAATTCAAATGAACAAATCAATGTTTTTAATTTAGGAGTTGACTCTGCAACCAGGGTTACCCGTATCGGTGAGCTTGTTGTTGAAGAAATGGGACTAAAAAACGTTGAATTCAAATACACTGGCGGTAAACGTGGATGGAAGGGTGATATTCCACATTTTCAGTTTGATATAACTAGAATTAAAAAACTAGGATGGCAACCTGAACTATCTTCTGATGAAGCAGTGCGGAAGGCAATCAGAGATTTACTTGATAGACTTTAGTATTACTATAGTTGTTTAATTTCTTGTTTTTTATATTGTAAATTATAACTAAAAACAAATTTTGCTATAATTTAT
>CAYLLH010000075.1:0-13063 GCA_964384785.1 uncultured Thermoplasmatales archaeon
TTTTTTAGTTATATTTTTATTTAAAGAAGATATCATGTTTCTCATATTAGTGAGGAACAGTTTTATGGCTAAAAAAGAGAAAAAGAAAAGCGAATATACTTATAAAAAACGTTTTGCATGGGATGTTTTTTCAAAAAAACAAATCAAAGATGTTTTTAGTTTTTGTGAAGAATATAAAGATTTTTTAAATAATTCTAAAACTGAAAGGGAAAGCATTAAAGAAATTAAAAAAATTGTAGAGAAAGCAAAAAAGAAAATCATTCTAAACCGTGAATCTGAAGCAGCTATTCTTATAAAAGGAAGCAAAAAAGTTAATGATGGATTAAGGATTATTATTTCTCATGTTGATAGTCCTCGTTTGGATTTAAAACAAGTTCCATTGTTTGAAGATGGTGATAGTAATCTTGCACTTTTTGAAACTCATTATTATGGCGGTATAAAAAAATTTCATTGGGTTACAATTCCTCTTGCTTTACATGGAATAATTATTAAAAAAGATGGAGAGAAACTTTATTTTAATCTTGGCGAGGATGAAAAAGACCCTGTTTTTTCTGTACCTGATTTATTACCTCATCTGTCTTATGAGGTGCAGAATCAGAAGAAGATGTCAGAAGCAATCAAGGGTGAAAGTCTTGATATAATGGTTGGAAATCAACCTGTTAAAGACGAGGAAGTAAAAAACCGTATTAAAGCAAATATTCTTGAGAAACTTCATGAAAAATATGGACTTATTGAAGAAGATTTTATATCAGCAGAGTTAGAAGCTGTGCCAATCTATAAAAGCCGAGATGTTGGTTTTGATCGTTCTATGATTGGTTCATATGGTCAGGATGACAGGGTTTGTGCTTTTACTGCTATGAAAGCAGCAATTGATGCTAAGACCAAGTACCATTGTATTGTTTTATTTGTAGATAAAGAAGAAATAGGAAGTGAAGGTAACGCAACTGCTCAGGTATCAAATTTTATAAGATCTGTTATTAAAAAAATTGATAAAAATGTTGATATTGATGAGGTCATGCTTAAAAGCAAGGTTATTTCTGCTGATGTAAATGCCGCTGTTACACCAAATTACACAGAAGTTTTTGAACTTAAAAATGCATCATCCTTAGGGAATGGTGTGGTTATGAGCAAGTTTACAGGTCATGGTGGTAAATATGCTGCTAATGATGCCACTGCTGAGTTTGTTTCAGAAGTTAGAACGATTTTAAACAAAAATAAAATTCCATGGCAGACTGCTGAACTTGGAAAGGTCGATAAGGGCGGTGGTGGCACTGTTGCTAAATACTTCAGCCGTCTTGGAATGGATGTAATAGACTTGGGTCCTGCGGTTATGAGTATGCATGCACCATTCGAAATAACTAGTAAAGTCGATGTATATTCAGCTTATCTAGCCTATAAAAAATTTTTAGAAGCAGCATAAAAAAAATCTATTTCTTTTTTTTTTATTTTTTACTAATACGATCTATT
This sequence comes from uncultured Thermoplasmatales archaeon, assembly GCA_964384785.1. Taxonomy (GTDB): domain Archaea; phylum Thermoplasmatota; class E2; order DHVEG-1; family DHVEG-1; genus JAZKSG01. Next base: position 1,468 of record CAYLLH010000075.1, read on the forward strand.
ATATAATTACGGCAGTATTCAGGATTACATTTTTTATCTGTTTTTCTAGCAACTGGTAAACCCGCGAGTCTCATCATGGGACGAGTGGCTTTACTTCCATGTTTCCAACGAGCGTAAAACCAGTGGACAAAGAAAAACATAGGACCCAAAACTTTTTGCATTTGTGGAGCCCAGAAATCAATGTTGTTACGCCAACAACGAGATAAAACCTCCCATTGAAGTTCAGTGAGATTATCAAGATTTGTACGATGTGATTCGCTAAGTAATGCTTCACGGAGAGGGATAAAAAGAACGGGTGTGTAAAACATTTTAGCGTTATGAGCACGCAGTTCATCAATTAATTCAAGAGTTGCTATTACATCATCGTCTGTTTCATCAGGCTGCCCGGTCATAATAGTACAAAGAGGGTACCAGTCATGATCATTTAGATGACCTATTGCTTCAACGACAAGCTCTGGCCAATTATCTACACTGAAAGGCAGTGCTTTTCCTTTCATGTATTTCTTCATCAAACGAACACTACCAGTTTCAATACCCATTTCAATAGAAATAAACGGTTTTTTGTAAAGTTCACTAGTCTCAGGAGTCCACTTGGTTTTTTCAATAAGAATAGGTGTTAGTTCATCAAGTAGTGTTTTATCATACAAAACTGGGGCAAAAGAACCATGTGAAAGAAGAATATATTCAACACCAGGATACTCTGCTATTGTTTTGTATAGTTTCACAACCTCAGATGTGTTTGGAATAAAATTTTTTTTACATTTATAAAGAAAGATATCCTCGGTTACAGTAAAAATAGATTTTGAACCTTCTTTAATGTTGGTTTCAACTTCTTTCATTATATGATCAATTGGAAAACTATGACGAGTGCGCATAGTAGGACTACAAAAAGCACAACCACGTCCGCATCCACGCATGATCTCAACCATGCCATAGCTAGATGCATGTTTAATTGTTGGAATAGATTCTCTTTTAGGATGAGGTGCCTCATAAAAAGCAGGAACTTTTTCTTCATTTAACAATTTTTTAAAAACAGGTACAACCTGTTCTTCTCCTTCACCTTGAAAAATATGATCGATACCAAGTTTTTCCTGCATATTTGCTTCAGCAATCTGCCAAGCACCTTGACCACCAACAACAACCTTTGGATTATATTTTTTAATTGATGGATGCATGAGTAGTTTTTCAAACTCTGAAGCATTCAATGCTTCTCCACCAAAACCAATCAAACTATTATAGGTAGTTGATACATATGCAAGACCCATGGGATCCATCGTTGAAATACCAACAATTTTTGTTTTTCGTCCTACAAAACGATGAAGTTGATCATAATGAGTACAAACAACATTTTCCACCCCGAACTCATCAATAAGCATCGATTCAACTTTACGTAATCCATAAATTGTTTGTTTAGCAGAACCATCAGGATTGCTTTCAAGATTGTTTAAATGCTCACGAAGAGCATAACCAGAAAGTTTTTTTGGAAAAGTACAGATAAATGCTGCAAAAGGATTATTATCATATTCGTTAGCTTCAGCTCTAGACGCAGCTAAAACAAGTGGTACACCTTCAACATTTGTATCTAAATCTAAATTATTGTTCATAACTGAAAACCAACAAAGAATTTTATGTTTTTTTAACAAGCATTTTTTTAAACAAAGGATCTTTTAGAGTTTGCTGAAGTTCACAAAGAAAATCATTCCATGAAAGACTATTATTAGACCATTTAATCATTTCTCTTTTATGTAGTGAAAAAATTTTTAGAAAACTCTGCCAACTATAACCATCATCTTTTAATGGTTTAGACCAGCCAGCATCACGCCAAAGATAACTAGGAAGCTTGTTTCCAAACCATAATGTAAAAGTATCTATTTTTATTTCTAAGTTTTTTTTCTGATTCATGAAATGTTTTTTTAATTTTTTAGGTTCAGGTGGAATATGATAATTCATAGATTTTATACCCCATATATACCATATATGATATTTAACAAGGAAAAGATGTTCAGGTATATATTTTTTTATAAAAAAAGAAGATAAGACGTACAATAATTTAGGACAAAATAAGATATAAATATAACATTACTCTAAATTTATTAATAGACAACTTAATATTTAGATATAAAAAATGTAACTGAAAACAAATAAAAAAATATACAAAACGGTGGAAGAACTGAAAAAAAATATAACTATTAAGAATAAACTATTTGCTCATTTAGAAACCTGGAGGGTTTATACTATTATCTGGTGTGGTCTTGTAAGTCTTACAGGTTCATGTATATCCCATGAAGATTTTCCACCATTGATAATCGCCTTTTTTGTAACAATTACACCAATGATGGGGTGGGCAGCAGCTCTATATCTATCAGATTTTTTAGACAGAAAACTTGATGCTATAGAAAAACCTCATAGGCCTATCCCTTCTGGAAGAATCAGCCCTAAAGAAGCAATATTTGTAGGTGGAATCTTTGTGATAATAGGGATGATTATCTCATATATCTTAGGAATCTATAACTTTATTTTAGTGTTTATAGTAGCTATACTAGTTTATTCATATACAAAGATTTCAAAATCGAAAGGTTTTATGGGCAATCTGAACCGTGGAGTTGTAATAGTTGCCGCGTATTTCTATGGAATCTTTTCAGCAAATATAAATTTTGAATTTTTACCATTGTATATCTGGATATTACCAGTCGTATTTCTGTTCCATGACACTAATAGCAATTTAGTTGGAGCCATTCGAGATATGCAGGGAGATAAAAAAGGAGGATATCAAACTATACCCGTCAAGTATGGCTTGGAAAAATCTGTTTATATTTCATTAATTTTAACATTTATATGGTATTGCATACTACTATTTTTACAATATAACTACAAATTTCTAGAACCAATTTTTTATGTTTTTTTGTTAATCGATGTTTTTATCATAGTTACATTATATGTTTATATGTTTAGATCTATCAAGGATTATACTCGAAAAAAAGCTTTAAATTTTCATCGTTTTTTTGTGATAGAAAGAATAATACTTGGCTCTAGCATCATATTAGGAATAATTGAAATTTTCCTTGGATTAATTATACTGAGTTTATCCTTGATAATAACTATTACATCTCAACATTATTTAAGAAGTAGATACGAGTTTGTTGATAAAAAATGAAATATGCAGTTATAGGATTGGGTGCAGTTGGAAGTATCATTGGAGGTTTACTTTCAAAAAACAATGAAAATGTTATCCTAATTGGTAAAAAAAAACAAATTGAGCAGATTAAAAAAGATGGATTAAAAATCTCAACAAATCAATCGGAAACAATAATAGAAAATCTTAACATATCATCAGATTTTGCTTCTGTAGAAAAAGTTGATATAATTTTTGTATGTGTAAAATCACAGGATACTAAAAAATTATTTTTAGAACTAAAAGATTTTCTAAAAGAAAAAACAGTTATTATTTCATTACAAAATGGTGTTAGAAACGCTGAAATAATAAATAGAATTGTTAAAAATAAGGTACTTTCATCAGTTGTTTTATTTAATGCCTTATACAAAAAACCAGGAAAGGTCAACTTAACAATCAAAGGAGGTATTTTGTTAGAAAATAATGAAAAATATTCAAAAAAAATCGATGACTTATTTAAAGACACAAGTATCAAAATAACCCTTGTTAAAAACATAAAAGATTACCAATGGAGTAAACTTATTCTTAATCTGCAAATAGCTGTAACTGCACTTACAGGTCAAACAATAAAAGAATCAATTATAAATAGGGATTCAAGAAAAATTTTAGCTGAAACAATGTCCGAAGGAGTAAAAATTGTTGAAAAATCAGATATTAAACTGGAAAAGTTACCTGGTCTTGATCCAAAAAAAATGATTAAACGGCTTAATAGACTTAATTCATTATTTCTAAGGATTGGAAGTAAATTCCTTGGTCTTTCAGAGAACGCTAGAAATTCAATGTGGCAGAGTCTTGCAAGAAATAAAAAAACAGAAATAGATTTTATAAATAGCGAAATTGTAAAACTTGCAGAGAAAAACAATTTAAAAGCACCTATAAACAAAAAACTTGTAAAATATGTAAAACAAGCCGAAAAAAAAGACAGTGTTGGTAACATCAAACCCGAGAAGTTGAGAAAAATGTTAGGTTTTTAATTTTTTAAATTTTTATTGGAAGCATTCTTAAGTTCGATATGAATTATAAGGGATAAAAGATAATGAAAAAAAATTCAAATAAACAAATTCAAGAGCAATGGGCAAAATATTGGGATAATGTCTGGGTTCAGAAAGATAGGTCAAAAAAACTTAAATCAATTAATAAAAAAGAGCAGATTTATTTTTCTTTAGCAGGGATTATCAACTCATATATTAAAGATTATACTAGAAATGACAAAGAATATAGAATAATTGAAATTGGTTGCGGTGGTTCTTCAATATTTCCAATTTTGATAAAGAGCTTTAAAAATCTAAAAATCGCAGGTATTGATAGGTCTCTTTTTGGATGTAATTTCGTATTTGAAGGAAATGAATATAGAAATGGATCTGTTGATGTTATCTGTGGTGATGCATTACAGATTCCAATAAAAAATAATTCTTTCGATATCTCTTATAGTATTGGTCTTGTGGAACATTTTGAAAACCAATATGAAATTATCAAAAGCCATGTAGATCTTTTAAAAAAGGAGGGTTTAGTTGTAATAGTTATTCCAAATCTAACTGGCTTTCAAAAAAAACTATTAAGATCAGAGCTTTTTAAATCCAAAACAGCGTTGAACAATGAAAATTGGGTTAATGGAATGAAAATTACAACACCTGAGAAATTAAAAAAAATATTAAAAAAGCTAGGTTGTAAAAAAATAGAAATCAAACCCGCAGGAGGGTTACACCCACTTTTGATGTTAGAATCATATTATTCGGAGGAATATTCTGAAGCAAATAAATTTTCAGATACTATTTATAAAATCTTTTTATCAGGATTGTTTATATTAATAAATATACCCTTTATATTTAGACTTAATCTGATGAATTTATCACCGTTCATTGTAGCCACTGCGATAAAAAAATGATAAAAAAGATAAGTTGATAAAAAATGAGTAGAGAAATAGTTATTAATTTTTTTTCTTTTATCAAAAAAATTCTGTTTTCTGAGTTTGCAGATAAGTTCAAACCAGGGAGTTTAAAAAACGTTGTAGATTTGATGTTTAGAGTTTTTGAAAAAACAGCTCATAATTTTGATTTTATAACAGATGCATATTTGAATGCTTATGAGGGTATGATTCAAAAAGAGTTAAAATTAATAGATATAGCAAATGATGATTCTGTTTTAATAATTGGATGTGGTTCCTTGCCTTCTACATCCATAGTTATTGCTAAAAAAACTAATGCAAAAAATGTTAGCGTTGATATAGATAAATCTGCAGTTAAGGCAGCTATAAAAATTATAAAAAAAATGAATCTTTCAGATAAAGTAAAAGTAAAACTAGTAAAAGATATTAACTATCAAATAGATAATTTTGATTTAATCTTTATTTTATATGGTGTTAAAAAACAGAAAAAAATTTTTAGATATATTTTTGAAAATGCAAAATCAGATGTTAAAATTATAATTAGATCATATTCAGATGATTTTAAGAATGTTTTTGATTTCAAAAATTTTAAAGTGTTAGATCATTTTATAATTGCTAAAAAAGTTAGATCAGATGTTTTTGGCCCTGTTTTTTCTTTTCTTTTAGAAAAAAAATAATGTTGTTTTATTTTTTTATTTTAGAAACTATTACTTTTATTTGATCTGAACGTGCATCTTTTTGTATATGATCAGTTTCTGTTACTCTGACTTTAACACTTTTTCCTATTTTTTGTTGAAATCTTTTTTGAAGTTCATCAATTAATTCTTCAACCATTACTCCTTTGTTTCTTTGTTTTTCATCTATCACAACTAATATTTCAACATCATCAAGATCATGTTGTACTATTTGGAATTGTTTTATTTTATAAGAGTTAAAAAATTCCATTGCTTTTGCGGGGATACCAGTAACGCTTAATGGAGAAAGTGTTTTTCCATTTGGAAGATAAATTAATTCTGATGTTCGGCCTTCAATGTGTTTTATTAATTTTGAAGTTATCCCACAACTTGTTTTTTTATCAATAGGTACAACTAGGTCATCTATACCGGTATATCTTATTATTGGGGTTCCTTTCCCGTATAGTTTTGTTATTACTGTATGACCTGGTTTGTTAAAAGGAATATTTTTATTGTTATCATCAATTATTTCCATGTAGACATAGTCAGAATGGATGTGGAAAAAGTTGCCGTCAACACATTCGAAACCTATCGGCCCTCCTTCTGTTGTTCCATAAATGTCAAAAACGCGGGTGTTGAATGCTTTTTCCACATATTTTTTTGTGTATTCATCTAGTGTTGAACCGCCAGATCCTATGAATTTTGGTTGAACGTTTTTTCCTTGTCCATTGTGTTTTAAATATGCTAGTTGTCTAAGCATGTTAGGATCACTAGCTAAAAACTCTGGTTGGAAAAAATTTAGTTCTTTGATTATTTTTTCAGGTTTTTCACCTAAATGCAGATATTTTACATGATCCATTGATATGAATTTTTTTGCAAAAGGCATGAGACTTTCTGAGAAAAAAGCGTTTTCTGCACTGCCTGGCTCTACATCTATTATCAGACATGATTTTGTAGTTCTCCAATCTCCACCATATGCTTTTAAAACTCTTATAAAAGCAAGCAAGCTTTTGATTGCAGCAAAACGGTCGATATAAATAAAAACTGGTTTACCCGTGGAGCCACTAGTAGATATTGTAAACCCATCTTTTGTTTTAAAATTATAAGGTTTAATGTTTTCAGGATAGTTATTTCTTAAATCATCTTTTGTGATGAAAGGAAGTTTACCGATATCGTTTATTCCATGTATATCCTCAGGGTGAACCCCGGCTTTTTTGTATTTATCACGATACATTGGTACGGTATAAGCATATTTTACAATTTTTCTAAGTTGTTTATCCTGATATTTTCTAAGTTTTTCTTTGTCATAACTCCAAGGTCTATTAATATCAGAAAGATAATTTTTGGCTAGATTATATAGAAATTTAGGATCAATAAAAGAACTCATTTTTCAAATATTTCCTATTTTTTGCTTTACACGTATTATCAACTCAAGATATTTAACTTTTAATAATAGAACTATATTATTTGATTTGAAGGGAGGCATCTTAACTGAGCGTGTTTTCTATGATTCGTGGATTTTTGACTTTAAAAATTCATGAAAGAAACTCCAGAGAAAAAATACTTAGGATTCAAGATAAAAAATTCCGTAAGATTTTAAAATTTGCCTATAAAAATTCTAAATTTTATCACGATCTGTATAAATCAAAAGGTATTTCAGAGGAGGAATTGGATAATATACCTGTTGAAAAGATACCTGTGGTGGATAAAGAAACATTGATGGAAAATTTTGATGATGTTTTAACAGTAGATGATGTTTCTAAAAAAGAGGTGCTAAGTTTTTTAGATGAAAGCAAACATCCTAATGATCTTTTAAAAAACAAATATCATGTTATTCACTCATCAGGTTCCTCGGGTAAATTAGGTTTGTTTCTTTACAGCAAAAAGGAATGGGATAGTATTTACCCATATATTACAAAAGCTTATGATTTCAATTTCAGAAAAAACCGTTCTGTTTTTATAGGTGCAGCAGGAGGGCATTTTGCAGGAGCCAGCTTTAGTAGTTGGGGTGGAAAAGGAATACCTGGTTTATTTAATGAACCACTTATACTTAATGTAAATGAACCAATAGATCAGATAATAAAAAAACTGAATGATTTTAAACCAACCATTTTAGGTGGTTATTTTAATGCTTTAAAAATTCTTGCTCAGAAAAAAGAACAAGGTTTACTCAAAATTGATCCTAAAATAGTAGTGAATTGTGGAGAAGGTCTAAACCCTAAAGACAAAGAATTTATTGTGAATGTTTTCGATGCATCTATGTCAAATTTGTATAGTTTTGCTGAATGTATTGTTTTAGGTTTTGGAAAGGAGGAATATGATGGTATTTATCTTTTTGATGACTTAGCAAAAATAGAATTTAAAAAAGATCATATAATTGTTACAAATCTGTATAATAAAACAGAACCGATAATTAGATACAGAATTGATGACTATATTTCACCAAAAAAAGATAAAAAAAACAAGTATCCATTTACACTTGTGAATGAAATAATTGGAAGAGCAGAGTTTATTATTTGGTTTAAAAATGAAGATGGAAACAAAGATTTTATTCATCCTTTGATTTTTACTGATTTTTTTGTTAAAGGATTAGATAAACACCAAATAGTGATAACCGGTGAATCTTCATTTATTTTTAAAGCAGCTATTAAATCTGATGAAAAAAAAAGAGTTTTAAAGGAAATAGATAAAAAATTAGAAAAAATTTTATTAGATAAAAATTTTTCAAATGTAGAATACCAAATCAAAGAAGTTGATGAAATTCCGGTCAATCCAAAAACAGGTAAATATAAGCTAGTAATAGATGAGAAAAAAAATTGATGTTTTAATCGTCTTTTATAAAAAACATTCTAAGTCCTGCTTTAATAAAACGGAAATCCCATTTTTTTAAGGCTCTAAAAATTTGTCGGATAAGATATTTAGGATTAAAATAAAATTTTTTATGAGCATATAAACAGTAATCATTTAACTCCTCTTTTGATAGTTTACTTAAACCTCTATTTGAATCTGCATCAACGATATATTCATCTGATCGGACTTTGCCATTTTTCACAGCTTCATTCCACATCTCAGATCCGCGGTAATATCCAAGAGTTAAAAAATGTGCTATATCTAATGGTATACTTCGAGCAAAACGAATTGTATATTCAATATCTTCTTTTGTTTCTATTGGTGCACCAAAAATAAAGCTTCCTGAGGTTATAAAACCCATTTTGTGACTAAGATTCACTGCATTACGAATTTGATCTATGGTGGTTCTTTTATTATAAAAATCTAAAACTTTCTGATTAGCAGATTCTATACCAAAAGAAATAAATTTTACACCAGCATCTTTCATTTTTTTATATATGACTGGATCTGCTGAATCTACTCTTGCAGCCATAACCCAAAAATTTAGATTAAAATTATTTTCGATTACTTTATCCATTATTTTTCCTACACGTTTTTTATTTGCAAGAAAATTATTATCAACAATTATAACTGTTTCAAAACCATCTTGTACAATCTCACGTAGTTCCTTGATAACATTTTCAACACCTCTTTCACGATAAAGTGGATCTATTGCATTATAGCCACAGAATCTACAATTATATGGACAACCACGTGTTGTGATAATAGAAGTTGTTTTACCATCAGTCATTTTTTGACTGAGAATATAACCATAATCATATTTTTCAACAAGATGACGAGCTGGAAAATCGATCTTATCTAAATCTTTTATAACATCTAAATCATCGGTTTTTTTAATTAAACCGTTTTCATCACGATAACAAATTCCTTTGATTTCTGATAATTCTTTTTTACCATTTAAGGCATCAACGATATCAAGTATGTTTTGTTCTCCTTCCCATTTTACACAGACATCTGCATCAAAATCCTTAAGAGCATCCTCCGGATCTAAAGCACAATGGGAGCCGCCAATTAAAAAAGGTTTATTTTTTTCAATATTTCTTATAAATTTTGCTATCTCTTTTGATTGCTGAAATGAACTAGTGCAAATAGTTAAACCTATGACGTCGGACCAAGAAAGCAAAGATTTAAGTTTTTCCCGATCAACATGTTCAGCAGTTAAATCTAAAACTTCGATATTATGACCATTTTTTTCTAAAATAGTAGAAAGGTATAGTATACCTAAAGGCGGAGAATAAGGATTAACTGGAAAGGTTTTTTTATCTGCTATCCTGAACCCTCTTCCAGGAGGAAAAATAAACAAAAAATTCATTTTTACAAACCTTTTTTTTAAATATTAAAATCTTTTTTGTAATATCTTCGAAAAGTAACATTAGTGCCCATAGGAAGTAAAGCACCTATCCTTCTAACAGTTGTTAAAATTCTTGTATTTCTTTTTATAATATTTTTCCAAGAGTAGAATTCTTTAGCTACTTTTTTAGCTCCTTCTCTTAACTCTTCAACAGTCATGTTTTTTGGTTCAAAAACAACATCAACTTGATTGTATTTACTCCAGTCTTTTGTAAAAATACGACCTTCTTTTTTAAGTCTATCATACAACGGTGTACCCGGGTAAGGAGTTAAAATGTTAACTTCAAGTACATCAATTTCCAGCTCATTTATTTTATCTAGAGTTGCATCAAAGACATCAGGTGTATCTTCATCAAAACCAAATATGATCCCACCTTGAATAGACATACCGTAATCATGAACTCGATCTATCATTTTACCGAAATCTTCAACCTTGTTGTGTGTTTTTTTTATACCATTGAGTGCTGCTTGACTAACAGATTCAAAACCTACAAACCATTCTACACAACCTGATTTTCTTGCAAGTTGTAAAAATTCATCATCTGCTTTTAACAAAACATTAGTTGTACCATTTGAAACCCAGCTTTTGTTGATTCTGTTTTTAATCATTTCTTTGAAAAGTTTTTTTGCATATTTTGGATTTGCAGTAAGATGAGGATCATGAATTGTAAAAAGTTTGTTTGGCATATCTTTCATTTCATCTATTACATTCTCGATAGGTCTTTGTTTAATTCCATGTTCACAAAAACTAGCTATTGCACAAAATTCACATCTATTAGGACAACCGCGAGTGGTCTGTATGGCACCCATTATAGGGTTATGTCTGATAAGATCTCGTCTTATAGGTGGTATCTCTTCAGCTTTGTAAGTTGTATCTTTGTCATATATCTGTTTTAATTTTCCTTTCTCAGCATCAGCAAGCAATTTAGGCCAATTAGCCTCAGCCATACCTAAGAGTATACTATCAGCATGTTTCAAAGCCTCTTCAGGTATAGCAGTAGGATGATAACCTCCAAGAACTACTTTTTTACCACGTTTTCTAAATTCATCAGCTATTTCATAAACACGTGGAGCAGTCATTGTATAACATGTGATACCTACTAGATCTGCATCTGTGTCAAAATCAAGGTTGTCATAGTTTTCATTTACAATCTCTACATCATATTTTTTTGGTGTAATAGCCGCAACATGAGGCAGAGTTAGTATTGGATAACCAAAAAGGATTGAAGCCCATGAACTTTTATCATTTACAGTAGTTGCACCATGTTCGATCCTTGGAAACACAAGAAGTATCTTAATAAAATTCAAACCTCCCTTAATATTGAAACCAGCAAATATGTTATTATTTGATTTAACACTCTTATCTTAAAGATAAATAGATAATATTTAATATTTTGTGTAAGTGCTGGATGAATAAAAAAAATCAAAAAAGTTTATCGTAATCTGATATGAAATAATCTGATTTATTTATTTCAACAGATTTAAAATCTATTTTAATTTTTGGGCAGAGTTGAAATTTTGTTTTGATTTTTTTATTTAGAGAATGTGAATTTAAAACTAAATTTAAACCAAAGCCTTGCGGTGGTTTTAGAAAATCTAAGCTTA
>CAYLLH010000076.1:0-11064 GCA_964384785.1 uncultured Thermoplasmatales archaeon
GATCAAGAAAAACAATCAGATTTTATTCGATCTGGTGGAGATGCTGATGTAACATGTTTCGCAATTTTTGATCCTTATCTCTCGGGTCTAAAAAGACATAAAGTTTTTGATATTGTAGATGCAGATTACACCGCAAAAATATCAACAAATGGACAATATGATAAAATCTCTGTTTCTTCAAATCAAAGATCAAATGTTTTCACGGGTATAATAACATTAGATTTAACTGGTATTTCATCTAATGATTATATACGAATACCCTCAGTTGCCCCTAATGCAAATATTATCAATTATGAAACTGCTGGAGGTCTAACATTAGACTTCTATAAAGACCGAGAAGGCGGAGCTGATAACTACTATGTAAAACCTACAGGGCAATTTCCATCAGGTGATTATGAAACATTAGAATATACTACAAGTTGTTCCGATTCGTATTATTTTTATGATATACCCAACGATATTCCCAATGATAGAACTTTAAATGATATCTCCTCGGGGGTTTTAAAAACTCCACCTAGTTCAGTTCAACAAAAAGGAAATGAAGTAATTGATGAACTTGGTTTAACAGGTGAAACAAATCTTAAAACAATTGTTTCAAAACTTTATGATCATTTCAGCAGTTTCGAAGGAGATACTGAGGATAATGACTGTGAAATTGACCCTTCTGAACCTGATGATTATGTTGCAACTGCTCTTTCTCAATGTGGATGTTGTTATGTTAGATCTTTCTCATGTTTTATCACAGCTAATTGTATAGGATTACCTGCAAGACTTGTAACCAATGAATGTCATGCTTTTGTTGAAATATATCTACCGGATAACGGTTGGACTATGATGCAACTAGGTGGGTGCGGAACAGATTTTTCAAACCCTGATAGTAATGATCCTTTCGATCCTGATGATAGCGGACCAGATGATACAACAGAATGTGGAAATGGTATTTGTGAATCTGGTGAAGACTGTAACAATTGCGAAGAAGATTGTGGACCATGTATAGAAGATTTAATACGTACTCAAACAAATGTAACAAAGGTTTCTTCTGCAAATATTTACAAAACAAATCAATTCTGGGTAGAAGGAACTGTTATTGAAGTAGATGACAGTCAACCTGTTTCTAATATGCCGATTACTGTGTATTTAAATGAATCAAAAGAGACAATTGGTAGTCCTGCTGGAACTGGTACAACAAACAGCTTAGGAATTTTTAACATTACTTGTATCGTTCCTGATGATATACCTGCTGGCGAAAATAATATTAATGCTCATGCAGAAGGTATTGGGGGCTATGGCGAATCGTGGTCCGATCCGACAATTAACATTTATTCTAACTCCAAAATAGTTTTTGATATGAAATCAACCATTGGTGAAAACAATCCATTAACAATAAAAGGCATATTATATGATGATAAAAATTTACCAATAAAAGATCAAATTGTTGACATATCTGTAAATGGACAAAGCGAAGGATGGGATGATACTAATTATCTGGGCGAATTCCAAAAAACATTCTATAATGATTCATACCAAAAAGGAGATACATTAACAATAAAAGCAAATTTTTCAGGAACATCTTATATTAATGCTTCAGAAAAAACAACTACAGTTTTAATAAAAGATAAAAACACAAGTCTAAAAATAACTGTTAATCCAGAACAAGCAATTCGAGGAAATAAAATAAAAATTGAAGGTAGTTTAACAAGTGGTAATAACGATAAGCCAGATAATCAACAAATCAAAATATATTTCAACAATAACACATACACAACAAAAACAAATCAAGGAAATTTTGAAAAAGAAATAACAATACCCTCAACATGTAAACTTGGTTTTAGTACAATAAAAACCGAGTTTGAACCAACTGATCAATTAGCTGAATCATCAGCTGAAAAAACAATAACTATTTTTGCAAACACTTCAATAACTCTTAATTCGCTATCAAAAAAAAATTATAATCTAAATGAAACATTTTACGTTAATGGTACATTATTAGATGACAACAACAACCCCTTGCCAAATAATAATATATCAATAACATTTTTATCTTCTGAAAAACGTGTTTTAACAGATCAGAACGGAAGTTTTTCTACAAATTTTACAATACCAGTTACTACAACACCTGGAAAATCTGATATAACTATTGAATTTAAAGGAAATAATGATTTTTATAAACAATCTATCAATTCAACAAAAATAAATATTGCAAACACTGATGCAAATGAAGAATCACAAAATATATATCATATTCTTCTGTTTTCAGCAATTATATTAATAACTATATTAGGTGTAATTATGTTATTTAAAAAGAAAAGAGGAGAAAAAGGACCATCAATTGAAAAGATAGCCTCAGAAACAATTGATAATTTGGAACAAAACGATGATTATCGGCAAGCTGTGATAAACTGTTATCGTCAAATGTGTGACTGGCTTAGCAGACAAGGTCTTCATAAAAATGATTTTCAAACACCAAGAGAGTTTGCAATGGTCTCTAAAGACTATCTTAGAATAGCACCTGAAACATTGTACACTCTTACACAGATTTTTGAAAAAGCAAGATACAGCAAAAAACCGATAAATATAAATGATAAAAACCAGGCGATCCAATGTCTAAATGAAATAGTATCTCAACCTATTGCAATGGAAAATCAAGAAGAAATACCAGATTATCAAAACACATCTCAAACTCCAGGGTACTAAAAAAAACATTTATCAAAAAAATCTATAGAGGTTTAAAATGTTTAATTTATATCAGATACAAAATTTAAATATACAGAATTTGGTTTTTGCAGCGTCAAGCAGCATCGGGCCAAATTTTTGGTATTTTATTGTAGTTATCATTATGATATCTGGTATAACGGCATCAATTATACTTCTTGTAAAATCTAATAAACCAGAAGACTGGCATCATGAATCCTTTGTAGATGATGATTTTTATATGTCTGGAAGACTCGGTGATTTAACCAATAAAATAAGAATGTCTCCTGTTGATTACAGTGATAATTCAACAATAAAAAAAAATATAGAAATGCTTTTTTTTGAAAAAATAAGGAAAAATTATGGTTTTTCTTACGAAGAAATAATAGATATGAAATATAATAATCCTAAAAAACTTAGAGCAGTTGTTAATGATGATTATATTTACAACTGGATAATAAATTCTGAGGAAATAAAAAAAAATAAACCTGGTTTTTTTGATAAAAATGCTAAAGAAGTTTTTATTAATGATATAAATCAGGTTTTAGATAGAATGGAGGTGTGGGGAAAATGACGATTTCTGTGTCAGAAATTTCCGCTATTTGTGAAAAACTTGTTGATGAGGTAGGAAAAGTAGTTGTTGGTAAAAAAAATATGTTAAAGTATGTAACACTTGGTGTTCTAACAGATGGTCATATACTTTTTGAAGATTACCCTGGTTTAGCTAAAACGTTGACTGCTAAAACGTATTCCACGGTTATGGGATGTAATTTTTCAAGAGTTCAATTTACTCCAGATTTACTTCCCGCTGATATAACCGGGACATATATTTATAGTCAAAAAACTAGTGATTTTAAACTTATCAAAGGACCAATTTTTACAAATGTGCTTTTGGCTGATGAGATAAATCGTGCTCCACCTAAAACACAAGCAGCTCTTCTAGAGGCTATGCAGGAAAGACAAACTACTCTGGAAGGTTCAACTTATTCTCTCCAGCGTCCTTTTTTAGTTCTTGCAACTCAAAACCCAATTGAATATGAAGGTACTTATCCGCTCCCTGAGGCCCAAGTTGATCGTTTTCTTATGAGATTAAATGTTGGCTATCCTGATAGCAATGAAGAAAATGAAATACTAAATAGGATGGAACATGGAAACATTAGTAATGTTGATTTAAAAAAAGTAGTTACTCCTGAAAAAATTGTTGAAATGCAACAAAGTGTTCATCAGGTTTATATTGATCCAGATATTAAAAAATACATGGTTGAAATAGTTCAGAATACAAGAAAAGATAACCGACTTGAAGTGGGTATAAGCCCTCGTGGTTCCATAGCTTTATTTAAACTTTCAAAAGCACATGCTGCATTTTATGGACGGGATTTTGTAGTCCCAGATGATGTTAAAAATGTAGCTGTTCCAGCTCTTGCACATCGTTTGATTCTTAAACCTGAAGCTAGAGTTAGAGATGTTAAACCTGAGAATATAGTTAAAGAGATTCTGAATCAAATACCTGTTCCAACGGTCGAAAGAGAAATATGAGAACACAAAAATGTGCCGGTATCATTGCAGGATGTATTGCATTAATAGTGTTTAGTTTATTTTTTGTAGAATGGCTAGTATTAATTTTTATTATACCGCTTCTTATTTTTCTTTTCGCTGGTGTTGTATCATTTTATGGTAAAGACATACATGTTTCTATAGAGCGAATTGTTTCTAATGTTAAAGTTTTTGAAAATGATGAAGTAGAAATAATTCTAAATATTAGAAATCTAGGAGAGAATATTCCCTATATTGAACTTTATGATCGGGTTCCTAAAAAAACAAAAATTGTTGAAGGTACAAATTTTCATGTATTAGATCTTAAAAAAAATGATGAAGTTCAGATTCGTTATAAGATTTTTTGTCCTCTCCGCGGCCGTTTTGTTATGGGACCCGTCTATCTACGAGTGAATGGGTTTCTTGGAATGTTTTTTAAAGAAAAAGAAATCGAAACACCTACATCTATTACGGTTATTCCAAAAACAGAAAAAGTAACTAATGTTTCTTTAAAATCTAAACCCACTATTTTTCCTGGTGTAATGCAGGTTAAACATGCCGGAATCGGAACAGAGTTTTATGGTATCAGAAAATATACCACCGGAGATACTTTTAAAAGGATTAACTGGAAAACTTTTGCCAGATACCGAGATTTAATGGTTAATCAATATGAACTAGAACGAACTAAAGATGTAATTATAATTGTTGATTCTAGAGGAGCCGAAGGAATAGGATCTTTGAAACATAGCCCACTCGAATACAGTATTCGTGCTGCTGTAGCACTTGCTCAACAATACCTAAAAAGACGAGATAGAGTAGGATTAATTGCATATGGTCCATCTGATGGTTATCTTAAATGGATCTATCCTGAATCCGGGAAAAAACAACTTTATAAAATAATAGAAGAACTTGTAAGTCTTCAACCATTTGGAGATTTTCCATTCAGTGGAGCAGTATATCGATCTGTTACCCATCTTATACCAAAAAAATCACTGGTTATTTTAATAAGCAGCCTAGAAAACGATTGGTCTATTTCAAAAGGCGTCGAACAATTAGTAGCTTATGATTTCAACCTGTTAATCATCTCACCCTCACCTTTTGCAATCGAATACTCTATGGAAACACCAGATAAAAACACACAGTTAGCATATAGAATCCTTAAATTCGAAAGAGAAAACTATATAGGGGAAATAAGAGAACTAGGGGCAAAAGTTATAGATTGGAATCCAACACTTCCATTAAGTGTTTCACTTCAGGAGGTGGAAAAATTACGGATCCGCAGATAAACAAAATCCAACTAAAAATTTACTCTATGAAAACCCTTTCATTAATCATATTACTATGGGTATATGCAGTATCAATAACAGGTTTTATTGAAATATTCAAAATATTAAGCAAAGATCTTTTAATAATAAACTACAACTCAGAATACTTAGGAATAATTTTTGGAATCATAGGACTTGGATTAGGAACCGTGTTTTATTTTTTATCAAATTTACCAAAAAAAATTAAAACAACAATACTTATTGGGATTCCTTCAACGATACTACTAATAATACTTTTTTCGTATCTAATAGCAGATATTGAAGGTTTTATAACTGTTTTATATAATCTACTAAAAATAGGTATTTTCTTTCTAGTAAGTGGATTACCATCTATAGCAATTTACAGTGTTTTAAAAAACCAAAAAAATGTTCTTCTTGCCTGTGGTGCTGGAATAATGATATTTTTCTTTATGATTGTTTTCCTATCTCAAATAACAAAACTAAACCTTTTACCTATTTATACAGAGAACCAAATGATTCTTTTATTACTATTTTTTATCCTATTTTTAGCATTCTTAGAACTTGGAAGTAACTCCATAAATTACACAAACAGTCTTAAAAAAATGATACCTAACCAGTTTATAGATCAAAATACTTTATTCAGATTCAATAGAGTTATAAACAAACAAATAGCATATATTGGTTTAATACTCATTGCTTGTTTCTCAGGTTCCTTTATACTTCTTTGGAATAATACTTACAGCAAGTTTTTAAAAATCGATAATATCTTTGGTGTGGAAATAACAAGTTATTTTGGCATACTTCTATTAGTATTTTTTATTTTGATTGGATTAACTCTTCTATGGTTCTTGATTCCTCAGGAAGAAAAAAAAGAATATTTGAATGAATTTTGAAATAAAAAAAAATTAATAGTTTCAGTTAACCCTTTTTTAGTTTTAAATAAAAAAATGTTTTTTTGTATTTTTAAAAAGATATTTTGTTTAGGAGTATTGAAAAATATGTATATCTGGAAATATAAAATAATAGGTAATTCTGGACCAATCTATACTTCAAATACTATGTTTGCTGAGAAAAAAAGTAAATTAGGAAATCTTGTTTTTTGTAAAAGAGAAAATGATTTTCTGAAATTTAAATAATTTTTTTTAATTCAAATCTTTTATTTCTATTATTTTATATCTTTTAAATTCAAATAGATTCAAATATTTTATATAGTAAACCTTGTTAACAGAAAATCCGGGAGTATTTCATATGGCTGAAAAATCAAAATACACACGCCAGCCAATAGTTAGTGTTTTAGGGCATGTCGATCATGGAAAAACTTCATTATTAGATTTTATTAGAGGATCAACTGTTGCAGCAAGAGAATCAGGCGCTATCACTCAGCATATAGGTGCTACAGAGGTACCAATTGATTCAATTTATGAGATATGCGGCAATCTTTTAAAAGAAAAAAATTTTTCACTTCCAGGTCTTCTATTTATTGATACACCAGGACATCATGCTTTTACTACACTTCGAAGTAGAGGAGGATCACTTGCTGATATAGCAATACTTATTGTTGATGTAACAGAGGGGTTTAAACCACAAACTTATGAGGCTTTAAACATATTAAAACAATACAAAACTCCTTTTATAATTGCAGCAAACAAAATAGATAAAATTTCAGGATGGCAGAAAACAGAATATACTGCTAAAAAAAGAATAGAATCACAACCACCAAAAGTACAAGGTATTTTTAATGAAAATATTTATGAGATGATTGGTACACTTTTTGATAACAAACTACAAGCAGATCTTTACTATAAAATAGCGGATTTCAAAAAAACCATTGGAATAATTCCAATTTCAGCTAAAACCGGTGAAGGCATATCAGAGCTTTTAATGGTTCTTGTCGGTCTAGCTCAACGTTTCCTTGAAGATAAACTACATATCGAGGATGGACCTGGTAAGGGAACTGTTTTAGAGGTAAAAGAAGAAATCGGTCTTGGTACCACTCTTGATACTATTGTTTATAATGGTCAGATAAAAAATGATGATACAATTGTTATAGGAACAAAAAATGATCCTATAGTTCGAAATATTCGAGCTCTTTTAAAACCCAAAGCACTAGATGAAATACGTGATCCTCGAGAAAAATTTGAAAATATAAAAGAAGTACATGCAGCATCTGGAATAAAAATAAATTGTCCAGACCTTCAAGATGTACTACCTGGTGCACCTGTTAGAGTAGCTGAAGAAGATAAACTAGATGAAATCATTGAGGAAATAAAAAAACAATCAAAAATAGAACTAGATCTAGATGAATCAGGGATCGTTATCAAAGCTGACACCATTGGTTCTCTTGAAGCATTAATTAAAGAATCAAAAGATAAAGGTATACAAATCCGTAAAGCAGAAATTGGTGATGTATCAAAAAGAGATATAATCGAAACAGATGCCACTGAAGAAGAACTAAACAAAGTAATTTTTGCATTCAATGTAAAAGTTTTACCTGATGCTAAAGAAGAAATTTCTAATGTTGATATCAAAATATTCAATGAAGATGTAATCTATACAATTATGGAAAACTATGATGAATGGATTGTTAAGAAAAAAACAGAGATGGAGGAATCCCGCAGAAAAGATTTCGCTCATCCAGGTATGATGAAATTTTTACCAGATTTTGTT
Organism: uncultured Thermoplasmatales archaeon; assembly: GCA_964384785.1. GTDB lineage: Archaea > Thermoplasmatota > E2 > DHVEG-1 > DHVEG-1 > JAZKSG01. The sequence goes on from CAYLLH010000076.1 coordinate 8,178, forward strand.
TTTAGAATAAATAACCCGGCGGTTATAGGTGTAAGAGTTATAACCGGTCGAATAAAACCAGGTACTCGTTTGATACGTGAAGATGGGAAACCAGCTGGAAAAATAAAAAGCATTCAATCAGATGGTAAACCTGTAGATGAAGCTAAACAAGGGGACGAAGTAGCAGTGTCAATAGATGGAGTAACCGTTGGAAGACAAATAAAAAGAAATGATATTCTTTACACTGATATGCCGGGTAGTGATGCAAAAAAACTCAAAGAAATGGATGTTTTAACTATTGATGAAAAAGATTTACTAGAAAAAATAACTACAATAAAAAGAAAAACAGATAAATTCTGGGGTATGTAAAAAAAAAGATAGGAAAATATAAAATAATTATTTTAGGATATCGAGGAAAATAGGAAATATGGCATCAAAAAAATTAATAGATATAAAAAATGCTGAAAAAGATGCTTTAAATCAGATAGAACAAACAAAAAAAGATTCCGAAAAATCTATACAAAAAGCAAAAAAAGATTCCGATAAAATCAAAGAAAAAATTATAAAAAAAGCACAGGATGAAGTTAAAAAACAAAAAACCGAAGCTGAAAAAAAAGCTGAAAAAAAAGTAGATGAAATTAATAAAAAAACAGACCAAAAGATAAAAACTATAAAGGAAACATCTGAAGATCAGATGAAAGAATCAATAGATTTTATTATAAAATTTTTAAGTAAGGGGGAATAATCAGATTTTATTTCCAGCCACAATGAAGAAAACATCATTGATGGTGCATCATAGTTATTTAGAAGACGTTGTAAAAAATCTTCATAAAAATGGTTTAATGGAAATAATAGATATAAAAAAACAACAAAAAAATAATGATTTTTTATCTGATACAGAAAATGCTTCTGAAAACCCAAAAGCATCAGAATGTGCTAACTACTATCTAAGACTTAGTCGACTTGTAGATATCCTTAAAAAAATCCGTAAGAAAAAATCTGGAATAAAAGCTCTTCTTCAACCTGAGCTTCCAACTGTTAAAAACGTTCAAGAAAAAAATCTTGATGAGCTTTTCAAAGATATTGATCTACTTTTAAATGAAATCGAAGAAGAAATTATTAATCAAAGAGAAAAAATAGATAGTTTAAAAGAAAAAAAACAGGAACTAATTGATACAAAAAATCAAATAAAATATCTAAAAGATGTTGATCTTAAACTCTCTGATTTCGGAACATCAAAATATCTTTTTATAACCGCTGGAAAAACAAAAAACATTACGGATCTAAAAAAAGCAGTTAAAGGTAACTCGTATTGTTTCCTTATAACTAAACAATATGGAACCGGTAAAAAAGCGGAATGGGCTGTAATAGTATCATGTTTAGTTGAACAAAAAGAAAATGTTTTAAAAATAGTTCGTGAACACCTAGAAGAGTTTAGTATCCCTCATTATGATGGAACCGCTAAAAATTTTTTTAAAAAAATAGATGAAGAACTTGATGAAAACAAGGAAAAAAGAAAAAAACTAATGAAAAATCTAAGGGTTTATGCTGAAAAAAACCTAAATGATCTTTTAGTACTACGTGAACAAGTACAAATAGAACGAGCAAGGCTTGAAGTTCCTAAAAATTTTGCAAAAACAGATTTTACGTTTATAATTCAGGGTTGGGTTTTAGAAAAAAACACTGAAAAACTTAAGAAAATCGTTGACAAGGTCAGTGATGAAAACGTTGAATATAGTTTTGAAACACCAAGTATGAATCCTGATAACCCTCCTACTTATGTTAAAACACCCCAGTGGGCTAAATCATTCAAAGGACTTGTAGGAATGTTTGCTACACCTCGTTATAATGAACTTGATCCTTCTATTCCTATGGGGATTTTTTTTGTATTATTTTTTGGTGTGATGCTTAGTGATGCAGGATATGGTTTAATCCTTTTGTTTTTATCGTTGATAGGATTTTATAAATATAGTAAATTCAGTGAAACAATAAAAGACTGGTCATTTATGGGTATATGGCTGGGTATTGTTACAACAGTTATGGGTTTACTTACAAATGGTTTTTTTGGGAATCTTCTCACCAAGTTTTTCATAACCGGAAGAAGTACTATTTATCCACCGTTTACATTGTTAAATATAACTTTTCCAGTGGAACCACTTCGTGATCCATTAGCAATTCTTACGATGTCGCTTGTTCTTGGGATAATTCAGCTAAACTTTGGAGTAATACTGGGAATCTATCAGTCTTCTAAACAAAAAAACTATAAAAAAATGTTAACAGAAAACATGTGTTGGATTCCTCTACAGATAGGTGGAGGACTCTTAATTGGTAACTTTATTCTTGGATGGGTTATATCTAACACAATATTCTATATTGCTGCAGTATTAGTTGTTATTGGTATACTTATGTTATTTATAGCACAAGGCCCTGTAGGTTTTTTTGATATCACAGGATATGTAGGTGACTGGCTTTCATATGCTCGACTTTTAGCGTTAGGTCTAGCTACAGCAGGTATGGCTCTTGCTTTTAACGAAGTTGGAACACTAATCTCAGGGATGGTACCAGTCCCAGTTTTAGATGTTATTCTTTTAGTTGTAATCATTTCATTTGCGCATCTAGCTAACCTTATACTTCAAGCCTTAGGCGCAGGAGTACATTCACTTAGGCTTCAATATGTAGAATTCTTTAATAGATTCTACAGTGGAGGAGGACATGAGTTCTCACCATTTGAAATAAAAAGAAAATACACAACAGTTAAAGAAGAAAAATAAAAAAAAATATTTGTTTGGAGGAAGAAAAAAAATATGAAAAAAATGAGAAAAGCAAACATATTAGCTGTTATCCTTCTAGCATTTTTGTTTATGAGTGCTGGGATTGCAGCTGCACAAGAAGTAACAGAAGCAGAATC
>CAYLLH010000077.1:0-52261 GCA_964384785.1 uncultured Thermoplasmatales archaeon
TGTAAATAGTGGAGAAGTAACACTTGAAACAACATTTAATGGCGGAGCAAGCGATGATGATTGGTTCAATGTTATAGATGAAGAAGGCGATGATTTAGATGTTGATGCAAGAGATAATGCTGGTAATCATTACACTGGAGTTGTTAATCAACCGTTACAGTTTGATGGAGATGTAACAGGCGGTACTTCGCCGTATACATATTATTGGGATTTCGGAGATGGAGGCTCTTCAGATCAAATAGATCCAAGTCATACATATACAGAAACTGGAACATATACAGCTGAACTAACTGTTGTTGATGCTAATGGTTTAAGCGGAAGCGATACTGCTGATGTTGATATAGTAGATAATGATCTAGAAGCGATTTTATCAGGTCCTTCAAGTGCTGAAGAACATGAAACATTAGAATTTTCAAGCGAAGCGATCGGGGGCTACGGGTCTTACTTTTATGATATATACTTCGGCGATGGAGACTCTTTTTCTCAATATATGCAGACGAATCCAGAAATAGACTATCATTCTTATGTTGAACCCGGTGATTATACAGTTACATTAAATATTTTGGATCTTGCTACGGATGAAACAGCAACTGATCAGTATACAATCACAATATACAATGACAATGATTATTCTATGTCGGCATCATTATCTGGTGTTGATAAGGGAGACACCGGAGTCTCTTATGAGTTTACTGTTACAGTTTCTGGAAGTGATACAGAATCACCTTATGACTACTATTTCGATTTCGGAGATGGTAACACAGAAACTTATACTTTTCAGACTAACACAAAAACCGTGGATCATTCTTATTCCTCATCGGGAGAGTATACAATTACAGTTGATGTTGTGGATGGAAATTTAGAAGAATGCTCAGCTTCTCATATTATAGATATAACAGATGGTTACCAAAATGATCCTCCAGTCCTTTCGAATCCTGATGTAAACCCGGATCCAGGTGATGAGAACTCATTATTTACCTATGAAGTATATTATTATGATGCAGATGGGGATTATCCACAGAAGAAAAAAATACATATTTATGATAAACCTTCGAACAGTTGGTATGATAAAAATATGTATCTTCCACCAGGTGAAGATCTTCAAGAAAATTATGATGGAAGCGTTGAAGGAATCTACATTTATGAATTGGATGCTTCCTATCTTTCGCCGGGTACAGGAACTGATCACCAATATGCTTTTACTTTCAATGATGGAATGGCCGAACATGATGACGTTGACTATCCTATTCCATGGGCAAACGGTCCTGATTTACTCATGGATGCTTTAACAGCTGATGCGGGTGGACCTTATGAAGGCAATGAAGGCGACTCAATTCAATTCTATGGATCTGCAGAAGGTGGAACTGGCGGTTATACTTATGAATGGTTTTTCGGAGATGGAGGATATTCAACACAACAAAATCCTAGTCATACATATAACTATCATGATCAATGGACTGTTGAATTACAAGTAACAGATAGCAATGGAAACACAGATTCAGATTACACTACTGCAATTATCTGGGATTGGGTATCACCAGGCAGTCATGAGGACACAGACTGGTATCTTAATTCAGAAGGCAATGCTAGAGACGGTGATACATCTACATATACTTCCTATAGAAAATCTCATGCTGGAACAACTGATGAACTCATACTCAAACCGTCTAGTGGTTCAATGGAAATAAGTGGATTTAGAATCGATGCAAAAAATGGAGATTATTTAGAAAAAATGATATTGGAATTTCATTATGGGTCTACAGAAGTTAAAAGAATATCATATTTCCCCAGTCAATGGAATCATCATGCTTGGACAACAAATTCATTTTTAGATGATTGGGGTGGGGGAAGTCCAGTAACTGTAGATAGAGTCGAAATAACTTTTGAATGCTCAAAATCTTATTCGCTTCATTGGGCAAAAGTCTGGGAGTTTGAATTTGGAGTAACTTAAAAAAGGTTAAAAATCACTCAATTTTTTCTTTTTTTTCGACAAAAAGTGTTAATTATTTTGTAAGGTTTTTATAACCATAACCTTTTATACAACGTTTTATTGCTGATAAACGCTCTTATTATCTTTTAAATATAATAAGATTTAAGAATATATAAAGATATACTGCTCTTTGTAAGTTGAGGAAGGCAGTTAATAAAAAATGTTGAGATGAGGTCACAGAAAAGGGGTAGGTTGGTTTATTATAAGTTGGAGAGTTAGATGAAAATTGCGATGATAGGCTGGGAGTATCCGCCTTTTAAGGCAGGGGGTCTTGCGACCCATTGCTATGGGTTGACTCGTAGTCTTGCTGATAAAAATGAAAAAGTTTATTTTTTTATGCCTAAAACTAAGCATAAAACCAGTAGTGATAAGTCTAATCTTGAAATAGTTGAAGTTGGAGAAACAGAAGTATTTCCTTATGATCGACCTGAGGATAAGGAACTTGCTGGGAAGTTTTTTGATTCAGTTTACTATTATAATGATTTAGTTGTTGACCGGGTTAAAAAAACTGCTAAAAAAGTTGGTGGTTTTGATGTTATTCATGCTCATGATTGGCTTACTATGAAAGCAGCAGTAAAAGTTAAAGAAGAAACAGGCACTCCCTTGGTTTTAAGTATTCATTCCACTGAGTATGATCGTTCTGGTTGGATTTATCCAAATCAATGGTTTATTGACATTGAACGGGAGGGTATGCAGAAAGCTGATCATATTATTGCGGTTAGTAATTTTACTAAAAATGTTATAGTTGAAAAATATGGAATTAATCCTGATAAAATAAGTGTGGTTCATAACGCGGTTCATCCAATCCCTGAGGATCAAAAACAAGAAATAGTGTTGTTTTTAGGCCGGTTGACTATACAGAAAGGTGCAGAGTTTTTCTTAAAGGCTGCTAGAAAAGTTTTGGATTATGAACCAGATACTCGTTTTGTGGTAGCCGGATCAGGTGATATGCTTCCTCGTTTGATACATCAATCTGTTAAAATGGATATGTCTGATAGAATGATTTTTACAGGTCGTCTTACTGATGAAGAAGTTAAACATATTTATGGTATCAGCAGTGTCTATGTGATGCCTAGTGTTAGTGAACCATTTGGTATTACTGCTTTAGAAGCCATATCAGCAGGTACACCTACTATTGCTTCAAAAACAGCTGGTTTTTCTGAAGCCTTTAAAAACTGTCTTCGTGTTGATTTTTGGGATACTGATGAAATGGCTAATAAAATCATTTCATTACTTCGTTATGATCCATTGCACCGGGTGATGTCTTGCGAAGGTAAAAAAGAAATAGATCTATTCACATGGGATAGAGTCGCAGATAAAACAGTTGATGTTTATAACATGGTTGGTTAGAAAAAATGACTTCGGTATGCATGTATTTTGAGGTTCATCAACCAGTAAGGTTGAATCGATTTAGTGTTTTTAATATTGGAGATAAAAATAAACAAAAATATTCATATTTTGATGATAAACTAAATCATGATATTTTCAGAAAAGTAGCAAAAAAATGTTATCTTCCTACAAATAAATTGTTACTTGATCTAATTGACCAATATGATGGAGATTTTCGCATATCTTTTAGTTTAACAGGAACTTTTGTGGAATTCTGTCAAAAGTATATGCCTGAAGTACTTGATAGCTTCAAAGAGCTTTTTAAAACTGGCTCGGTGGATATGATCGAGGAGACTTATTATCATAGTCTTTCTAGTCTTTTTGAAGATATGGATGAGTTTGAGGATCAAGTACGAATGCATAACGCTATGGTTAAAGACATTTTCAACTATAAACCACGAGTTTTCCGAAACACTGAAGCAATTTATGATAACCGTATCGCTAAAAAAGTCGCAGATATGGGTTATAAAGGAATTATGACAGAGGGTACTGAAAAAATACTACAGTGGCGTTCCCCGAATTATGTTTACAAACCAACGAATTGTGATCTTAAAGTTTTGATGCGTAATTATAATCTTAGTGATGATGTAGGTTTTAGGTTTTCTTCACGTCTTTGGAAAGGATGGCCTCTTACTGCTGATAAATATGCTGGATGGCTTTCAAATAATCAAGGTGATTTAATTAATCTTTTCATGGATTACGAAACCTTTGGTGAACATCAATGGACTGAGACTGGAATCTTTGATTTTTTAAAACATCTACCGGGTCATGTTTTTAATCATGATCATATGGATTTTGTAACAGTTAGCGAGGCTGTAGAACGATATAACCCGGTTGGGGAAATTGATGTACCATGGGCAATTAGTTGGGCTGATGAAGACCGTGATGTAAGCACATGGCTTGGAAACGATATGCAGATAGCTTGTTTTAATGAAATAAAAAACATCGGTAGCCAACTTCGTGAAAAAAAAGATAAAAAATCTCTTGAAACATGGAGAAAGCTACAAACAAGTGATCATCTTTATTACTGCTGTACAAAAGGTCTAGCGGATGGTGATGTTCATGCATATTTCAGCCCATATGATGGACCATATGACGGTTTTATAAATTATATGAACATCTTACAGGATTTAAAACAAAAAGTAACATAAACTATTACTTTCATTCTCATTGGTGAGGAGAGACACTTTGAAAGTTACGCATTTTGTATGGGAATATCCACCTGTAATCTATGGTGGACTAGGTACTTTTGCTGAAGAAATAACAAAAAAACAAAAATTTTTAGGGCATGATATCAATGTTTTTTCACTTAACCCTGGGAATAAATACGATGAACTCACTGATTATGATGGAGTAAAAGTGTATCGTCCGAAAACTCTTGATTTAACAGAAACACTTCGTCTCTTTGCAGACTATGAACTAAGAGCCTGGGGTGATAATTTTAGTTTTTTTGCAGATGTAGTAGGTTACAATCTTACTTCTGCTTTTAGATTTGTAGATGAACTAACTCAAAAAAAGATAAAAAAACCAGATGTTATAGATGCTCATGACTGGCTGGGAATCCTTGCTGGTATGACAGTTAAACGCGAGATAGATAAACCACTTTTTTTCCATGTACATTCAACAGAAGTCGGTCGTTCAATCGGTCGTGGTTCTCATAACATCAAAGAAATCGAGTTTGAGGGTGGTCAAAACGCTGATTGTGTGATAACAGTTTCTTATGCTATGAAAGATGAACTAGAAAAACTGGGTTTTCCATCACATAAAATACGTGTTTGTTGGAATGGAGTGGATCCAGATAAATATGATCCAAAAAAAATAAAACCTGAAGAAAAAAAGAATCTTCGAAAAAAATATGGAATAAATGATGATGAAAACATGCTTTTTTTTGTTGGAAGACTTGTCAATGTTAAAGGTGTGGATTATCTAATAAAAGCTATGCCAGAAATCCTTTCTGATTTTCCAAAAACCAAGCTAGTAATACTAGGTGTTGGTGGATTAGTAAATGATCTACGAAGAATCGCTGAAGAGACTGGTGTTTCTAATAATGTTATTTTCCGTGATGAGTTTGTTAGTGAACATGAAAGGATAATTCATTATGCAGCATCTGACTGCGTGGTGCTTCCATCTGTTTATGAACCATTTGGAATCGTTTGTACTGAAGCTATGAGTATGGCTAAACCAACTGTTGTTGGAGCACGTGGAACCAATGGTTTCCGTGAACAAATAATACCAGAGGGTGATGAAATGTCAGGTGTACATGTAGATGGAGGTAACTCTGGGGATATATCCTGGGGTGTAAAAAAATTACTTGGAATGACTGACAAAGGAAAACATGTTGGAATAAATGCTAGAAAGAGAGTTCTTGAAAAATTTACATGGAAACATGTGGCTGAAAGAACAATAAACATTTATAAAGAATTTAGTTAAATAAATTTGTTTGAGGGGATGAAAACAAAGTTATGAAAGAATGGATTGTGACCAATGGTCTTGGGGGTTATGCTTCTCTTACTTTTCAAAGTACAAATACCCGGAAATTCCATGGACTATTAGTTTCTAGTCTTAACCCACCGACAGAGCGTTGGTGTTTTATCTCAAATGTTTTTGACAAGGTAAAACTAAATGGACATAGTTTTGATTTAAGAGTTTTCAAACCAGTTTACAGTTTTGATTATTTTCCCTGTTTTATTTATAATTTTGAAAATGTTCAAATCAAAAAAACAGTTTTTATGCAACATGAAAAAAACACAACGATTATTAAATATGATATTAAAACCAAAAAACCAATAACTTTATTTCATAAACCAGTGGTTAATTCTAGGCATTTTTATGATCTTAATACTAGACGTGATTTGTTTTTTGAACAAAAACCTGTTAAAAATGGTGTGAATGTTAAAGTTGAAAACATTGACCGTGAGATCAAGTTTTTTTTAGAAGGTTCAAGTTATAGTTCTGATTTTGTCTGGGAGGAGTTTTATTATAAAAAGGATCATGAACGCGGGGATTCATGGATTGATAACAATGCTGTTCTTGGTGATATTACAAAAAAAATTGATGGGAATTGTGTGTATTATCTTGTTTTAACTACTGAAAAAAATATTCCAAAGAATCCGGATAAGATTTTTTCTAAAGAAATTGATAGAAGGAAAAAGATTTTTGAAGATTCTAAACTCCCTGAGAAGTTTGAAAAACTGGTTCTTTCAACTGATAATTTCATAGTAAATAAACAGGATAGTAAATCTGTTATCGCAGGTTATCATTGGTTTGGAGATTGGGGTCGGGATACCTTGATTTCTCTACCGGGTTTAGCACTGGTGACTCGTCGTTTTGATGATGCAGAAAAAATTCTTCAAAATTTTGCAAATTTTAGCAGAAATGGTTTGATTCCAAATGCTTTTATGGAACGTGATTCACAGCCTGTTTATAACACGGTTGATGCATCACTTTGGTATATAGATCGTGTTTTTCAATATTTGAAATATACAAACAATATTGGTTTTGTTGAAAAAAACTGGGATGTGCTAAACTCTATTATTGATGGTTACAAAAATGGTACAGAGCATGGTATTTTCATGGATGAGGATTTTTTGATTTCTCATGATTCCGGTCTTACATGGATGGATGTTAAACTTGGTGATTATTATCCTACTCCTCGTGCTCGAAAAGCAGTGGAAATACAAGCTCTTTGGTATAACGCGTTAAAAATAATGAGTACTTTATCTGAAATTATTGGCAAAGACGATACTTATAGTTCTTTAACTGAAAAAGTTAAGGATAGTTTTGGATCAAAATATGATGATTTTTATGATGTGATAGATGCTCGTGATACTTCTTTTAGACCTAATCAAATCTTTCTTGTATCACTTGATTTCAACATGATTAATAGTAAGCTTCAGAAAAAAATTGTTGAAAATGTTGAAGATAAACTTGTGACTGTTTTTGGACTTAAAACTCTTTCATCTGACCACTCAGAATACAAAGGAAAATATCTAGGGGATTACAACAAAGACTTAGCGTATCATAATGGTACTGTTTGGCCATGGCTTCTTGGGCCGTTTATAACAGCTTATGTTAAAACACATGATACTACTTCTAAAACTCGAAAAAAAGCCTATAAAAACTTTCTGCAGCCGATGCTTCAAATTTTTGGTGAAGAATGGGATGGCAGCATTAATGAGATTTTTGATGGAAACCCGCCTCATAATAAACGTGGTTGTATAACTCAGGCTTGGAGCGTAGCTGAAATACTAAGATGCTGGGTTGAAAACATTGAAAATATTAAACCCGAGTTTGATGAGCATTTTTTACATAAAATACGCGTTTAAAACATACTGTTGAATCATACGGTTTGTGTTAAAAAACGAAGCATTAATAGCAATACAACTACGCATAGTACGAATCCAGTTATCACGGTCATCTTTGAATTTTGGTATAACCCAGTTTTCAAGTTTGTCATATAAATCGTTTTTATCGGTTTCATCATCTGATTGTTGATCATGTGTTTTTTCAGGGCCTATAGACCAACCAGTTATGTTTTCTATACAACCCTCTAGCCACCATCCATCTAGTGTTCCAAACTGTGGAACTCCATTATGAGCAGCTTTCATACCACTAGTACCCGATGCTTCTTTAGGCCGTCTTGGTGTATTCAGCCAGACATCTACACCTGATATCATTCTTTTAGCTATAGCCATATCATAGTTTTGGATAAACGTGATTTTCACACGGTCATCAATACTTTTTTTTACATCAAAAATTTTTCTGATTGCTTGTTTACCTGCTTCGTCTTTAGGATGTGCTTTACCAGCATAAATGATCTGAATGGAACCATATTTATCAGTAATCTGAAGTAATCTATCCGGATCTGAAATTAACATATCTGGTCTCTTGTAAGGTGTTTGACGACGTGCAAAACCTATAGTGAAATCCTCATAATTCATACCAGCGTTATAATGCTTATTTACATAGTTGATAAGAGTCTGTTTAGCCGCCATATGTGCATCCCATATTTCTTGTTTATCAATACTAAACGCTGAACGAAGGGAGTATGCATCAGAACGCCAACCAGGTATATGTTTATCAAATAATCTTTGAAATGGTTCAGAAACCCATGTTGTACTATGCACACCGTTAGTTATCGAGTCAATACTGTATCCTGGAAACATCGTACGTGAAACCTCGCCATGTTTTTTAGCTACACCGTTAACATAATGGCTGAAAAATAAGGCAAGACGGGTCATATTAAGACGATTTTCAAAAGTAACATCATCAAGAATGAAATCAGGTAGGAGATTACCAATCATATTTTTTGCAAGCTGCAAATCAAATTGATCATGACCTGCTGCAACAGGTGTATGGGTGGTAAAAACACATTGTTTACGTACTTTTTCTACATCATTAAAACGATCATACAATTCAAGAGTACCAAAAGCTGCATGACCTTCATTCATATGATGTCGGTCAATAGTTTTATAACCCAGTTCATGAAGCATACGAACACCGCCGATACCAAGAACTATTTCTTGAGCTAGGCGATATTTATTGTCCCCGCCATACAAATATTTTGTAAGCTCTCGATCCCAGTCATTGTTTCCTTCAACATTAGTATCCAGGAAAAAAATCGGGACAATAAAACCACTAACACCCTTCACTGCGTAATACCAACAACGAATTTTTACTTCCCTACCTTCTATATTAACAGTTGTAGTGGTTGGAAGTTGTTCAAGAAAATTATCAACCGCAAACTCCATTGGTCGTTCACTTTGGTTACCATCTTCATCAATTTTTTGATAAAAATAACCTTTTTCAGAAAGAAGAGTAACACCAACCAATGGTACATTAAGATCTGCACAAGATTTAATAGTGTCTCCAGCTAAAACTCCAAGACCACCACTATACGTGGGAATATTATCATCAATTCCTATTTCCATAGAAAAATAAGCAATTTTTGGTTTCCCACCGAGTTTAGCTTTCCCGCCACTGATGTTCTTTGAATTATCCTTCGTCTCCTGCATAACGACTTCTTCTCCATCCACCATGAAAACCAATAAACAAATATTGTTTTATAAAATGTTTTATTTTATAATTTAGTTACGTAGTTATACAATACATTTATTAATGTGTTCTGTTGTATTATAATAAAAAATTAGGATATTTGGTGGTGGTTGTTTATACCAGAAAAAGTTTGTAGTGTTTGTAGTCAAAAATTTTCATTGAGTAGAAATCCAACAGGTCTTGTTTTCGATGATTCTCTTTTTGTTTGTGAAACCTGTTGTACAAAACATTCTCATGATGAATTAAACCATCTTGGTGAATCTATGATGAATGTTTCAGCTCGCGGTATGCCTATCGCTCTCTGGCTTATCCATGAGCAAAATAAGGATAAAACTATGATGTCTGTAAAAAGATAACCAAAACTCTTTTTTTAATCAAAATACTTTTTAAATAATATTCATTCACACAAGTTATGCAAATAATCAAAATTGGTGGAAGTGTAATCACTGATAAATCCAAAAAGGATTCTTTTAAAAAAAATCTTATGGATAAGATTTCTTCTGAGCTTTCAAAATACAATAAGGATTTTATAATTGTTCATGGAGCAGGATCTTATGGTCATATTTTAGCAGAAAAATATGATTTAAATAATGGTTTTAAAAATACTGATCAACTTAAAGGTTTTTCAGAAACACTTTCATCTGTTCAGAACTTAAATACTTTGGTTTTAAAATCATTGCAAAACAAAAATATTAACGCTGTTTCGCTATCTCCTCATTCAATTATGAAGCTAAAAAACCATAATTCTTTTAAGTTTGATTTTGAAATCTTTGATAATTTTTTAGATAAAGGTTTCAAACCTGTAACATATGGGGATGTAGTACTGGATTCAGAACTTGGTTTTTCAATCTGTTCCGGTGATCTTCTAATACTTTTACTATCTGATTATTACAAGCCTGATAGTGTGATTTTTTTGTTTGATGAAGATGGTCTTTACTCGTCTAATCCTAAAAAAAATAAAAACGCTGAATTTATAGAAAAAATAGATCTAGATGGTTTAGAAAAACTTACAACATCATTAGATGATCATGCAGATGTAACTGGTGGAATGCATGGAAAAATTGAAACAATAAAAAAACTCTCCAAAAATGGCGTGGATACTTATTTAGTAAATGGTAATAAACCAGATCGTTTATACAAAATTTTGAATAAAGAAAAAACAAAATCAACTCAAATTAAAGGAGAATAAGAAAATTTATGAATCAAACAGAGAGTCGAAAACATGAACATGTTAAAATTGCGTTAGAAAAAAATGTTTCTTCTTCTCATAACTATTGGGATGATATATTCTTGTCTCATAATGCTCTTCCTGAATTAAACAAGGAAAAAGTCGATCTTACAACCACTGTTTTTGGTAAAAAAATTGGTATGCCTATAGTGATTTCTGGTATGACTGGTGGATATGAAAAAGCAGAAAAAATAAATGAAAATCTTGCAGTTGCTGCTGAAAAGTTTAGAATACCTATGGGTTTAGGTTCACAGAGGGCAGCTCTTGAAAATCAAGAACTCAAAAAAACTTATAATGTTGTAAAAAATTTTGATATACCTATTGTTTTTGGAAACATTGGCGCTTCTCAAATAGTTGAATGGGGTCATGAGAAAACCCTTGAATATTCAAATCAAATGGTTGACATGGTAGATGCCGATGTTTTAATGGTCTGTCTTAATTTTTTACAGGAAGTAATTCAGCTTGAAGGTGAAGCTGATGCAGAGGGTTGTTTTGAAGCTATTAAAAATTTGGCTGAAGATTTTGATAAACCTGTGATGATTAAAGAATCCGGTGCTGGTATTTCTTTTGATGTAGCAAAACGTCTTTCTGAAACAAAAATCTCGGGGATAGATATCGGTGGTCTCGGTGGTACTAGTTTTGCAGCAATAGAGCATTATCGGGCTAAAATGAATGATGATGATCTTCATGCTCGTGGTGGTAGAACTTTTTGGAATTGGGGTATTCCAACACCTGCATCACTTCTTGAAACAGGTAAAGCAACAGATTGGAAACTACCTGTTTTTGCTACAGGTGGAATCAGAAACGGTTTAGATGCAGCAAAAGCAATGGTTCTTGGTGCCGATGCTGCTGGCGTAGCTCAAGCTATCCTTGGTCCTGCTCATAAAGGAAAAAAAGAAACTATTTTTGAAATAGATGCATTTTATAAGGAACTCAGAGCAGCTATGTTTCTTGTAGGAGCAGAAAACGTCAAAAAATTACGTGATACTGATTATATTTTTAAAGGTGCAGATTTATGGATTTAAAAACAGAGCTTAAAAAAAGACAAGAATTTTTTGATACACAACTTGAAAAATTTCTTAAAAATGATCATCCGAAACGTTTGTATGATGCAGCAAGACATCTCCCTTTGGCTGGTGGTAAACGATTGCGTCCTGTTCTTTCGATGATTTCATGTGAGTCAGTTGGTGGTGATGTTAGTCGTGTTATTCCTTTGTCTATTGCTATCGAACTTATTCATAATTTCACTCTTGTTCATGATGATATAATGGATAAATCTGAATTACGTAGAAATATGCCAGCGGTACACGTTGAATATGGTGAACCCACTGCTATAATGGCTGGTGATCTTTTGTTTGCCAAGGGTTTTGAGTCAGTTCATAGAACTATTGGGGATTGTGATGTTTTTAAAAATGTAGAATATGGTTTAATTGACACGATCCGTGAAATCTGTGAAGGTCAACAGCTCGATATGGATTTTGAAAAAGAAACACTTATCCCTGAGGACAACTATCTTGAGATGATTCTTAAAAAAACAGCTGTGTTTTTCCAGTATTCTTGTGAAGCAGGAGCTATTCTTGGCGGAGCTGATCGTGATAAATCTAACGCTCTTAGCGAGTATGGTAAACATCTTGGTTTGGCTTTTCAAATCCATGATGATTACTTGGATATGAGTAGTGATGCTGAAACACTTGGAAAAGACATAGGTAATGATATTCGTAATGGTAAAAAGACTTTGATAGCGGTACATGCTTTAAACAATGCTGATGATGCTGATTTAAAGGTTTTAAAAAATATTTTTGGTAAACTTGATGCAACTGATGATGAAATAAAAAAAGTTTATAATGTTTTTAGAAACACAGGTTCTATTGATTATGCTAAGACTAAGGCTTTGAAACATTGTGAAAAGGCAAAAAATGCATTGAATGTTTTAGCCGATTCTGATTCGAAAAATATTCTTATTGGTTTAGCAGAATATTCTATTACAAGAGAGAAGTAAATTTTTATGTCAAATGAAACAAAAATTCAGGAAACCGCAGAAAAATATGCTCTTCAAAACGCTATTCAGTTTGATGGAGAAGCTAATTTTAAAGCAGTTATCGGAAAAGTGATAGGTCTTCTAAAAAAAGAAGGATTTTCTCCTAAAGATATAGTTCCTGTTGTAAAAAAAATTGTTAAGGAAATAAATCAGCTTGATGTTGAAGAACAAACCCGGAGACTTGAAGATATTGCTCCTGAATTACTTGAAAAAAAGAAAAAAGACCGGGATTATAGTCTAGCTGATCTTCCAAACGCTGAGAAGGGTAAGGTTGTAACTCGTTTTCCACCTGAACCAAATGGATACCTTCATATCGGTCATGCAAAAGCCTCTATTGTTGATTCAGAGTATGCTAAAATTTATGATGGTAAGTTCATCCTTCGTTTTGATGACACTAATCCAGAGAATGCTATTGAAGAGTTTTATGATGCTCAGAAAAAAGATCTTGAATGGCTTGGAATAAGTTGGGATGAAGAATACTGCACATCTGATAATATTGATAAACATTACAAGCTTGCTGAACAACTAATAAGTCAGGGTGATGCCTATGTTTGTACATGTGAATCAGAAAAAATCCATGAATATCGTTATGAAGGAATAGAGTGTGAATGTCGTCATTGTGAACAAACAAATAGTCTTGAGCAATGGCATAAGATGCTTGATGGCAGTTTAGATGATGCTATTTTGCGTCTTAAAGGCGAAATGACTTGTGATAATACAGCTATGCGTGATCCAACATTGTTTAGAATAATTGAAAAACCTCATCCGCGGCAGGGTGATAAATACCGTGTTTGGTCAACATATGATTTTGCTGGAGCCGTTGAAGATAGCCTAAGTGGAGTTACTCATCCATTCAGGACTAAGGAGTATGAACTTCGTGATGAATGTTATTTCAGACTGCTTGATCTTTTAGGCTTACGTAAACCTAATCTTATGGAATTTGCTAGGTTAAATATAGAAGGTATGCCTGTTTCTAAAAGAAAAATTAAACCATTGATTGATGAAGGAAAAGTAGAAGGTTTTGATGATCCGAGACTGCCAACTTTAAGAGGTCTTCGTAGACGAGGAATAACTCCTGAGGCAATCAAAAGATTTGTTTTAAAACAAGGGATTTCTAAATCAGAATCAACAGTTACATTTAGTATCTTAGAATCAGAGAATCGAAAAGTTATTGATCCTGTTGCTAAACGTTATTTTTTTGTAAAAAACCCTGTGAAAATAATAGTTGAAAATGCTCCTAAGAAAAAACAAAAAATAAGCCTTCATCCAACAAATAAAGAACTCGGCTTTAGAACTGTTGAAACAAAAAACATTTTTTACATTCAAAAAGAGGACCTTGAAACAATAGATGAGGGTGAAATTTTTAGATTGAAAGACCTTTATAATGTAAAACTTTTAAGAAAAAACGATGAAAGCATAGGAGAATACGCTGGAGAGAAACTAATACAGGATTCGGCTAAAATACAATGGACAACAGACAAATACCTACCTATAAAAGTGTATATTTCTCATATGCTTTTTGAAAACAACAAATTCAACCAAAACAGTCTGGAAAAAATAGAAGGTTTTGCTGAAGAGGCATTATCAGATTTAAAAAATGGTGAGATAATCCAGTTTGAGCGTTTTGGTTTTGTAAGAATAGAAAAACAAAACGATGAAATAAAAGCATTTTTTACTCATAAGTAAAGTTTTTAAGCTTTTACCTGTTTTATTTTCTTAGTTAACAGATTGGGATGCCAAAAAAATTAGCTGATTTGTTACATGCTTTAGAGGATGGGATATAATAAAGATGAAATCATCAAAAATAAAAACATATCTATTTTTAATATCATTATTAGGAATACTACTATCTTTTGGTACCGCTTCAGCAGCTGAACCAATACGACCTGATAGCCCAGTTGGACTTTCTATCGCAGTTATTATTGCTGCAGTAGCCGCTGTTATCGCATATTTCACTTTTGGAGGCATTAAATATGTTACAGCTGATAATGTTCTTGATAAAGAAGTAAGAAAAAATTTGTATGAGTACATTGATGAATACCCTGGTTCTCATCTTCGTGAAATAGCCAGGGAGCTTGAGTTGAAACCAAGTAATGCAGCATGGCATCTACGTAAACTAGAACAAACCAATCTTGTTAGAAGTCGTAACATTGGTGGTAAAAAAGTTTTTTATCTTGTAGAGGGTGGAGTAGAGGCACGTAAACAGGCAGTAGCTGAATCAATACTAAAAAACAAAAACGCTAGACAAATCCTAAACTATCTAGCCAACAACCCTGGTAAACATCTGCTAGAAATAGCTCATGCTTTGGATATGAATCATCACACCGTTAAATGGCATATAGATAAAATGTATGACGCAGAACTTATAGATGGAGATACAACAAATTCAGCTTACCCAGTTTATTATCCTACTGAGCTGGGTTGTAAATCTATTGATGGTGCCATGGAACGTTTTGAGAAACCAACAGTTCCAGCCTAAAAAAAATTTATTTTTTTTTTAAAAAAGTAGAAGAATATTTTTTTTACATTCTTCCTACATCTGTTACTTCTGCTGAATCAACATTTTCTACTGTTTTAATTGATTCAACAACAGGATCTAAACCACCTTCTGTGTCAGGAACTGCAACTGTTACATTGAGTCCTTTTAAACCAAATGCTACATTTTTAACTTCAATTTTACCAAGTTTTGCCGGGGCTTTAACAACTTTTTTTATATCTTCAATCATCTTGTTGATTTTTTCGTCTTCTATAACTTCAGCTGGCATAACTCGAATTAAACCTATTACTTCACCCATTTTTCAATTGTCACCTCTATGAATCTACTAATAGTTTGTCTATTTTTTTTTATGGTCCTGTGAATCCACATTTTTTACATGTGTATTTTACACTTTGTTCCCTGCAACTGCCGCATCTTCCAATTATCTCTTCGCAAGTTGGGCAAGGAAATGATGTGTAACCTCTTTTTATCAGGTTTTTTCCACAGGATATACAATTTTCTGCCTGTTTCATAGAGATGCCAGAATAAAGGTTCTATTATTAAAATGTGACGTATCAAAAACAGAGTAAATTTAAGGTTTACATTCAAATTCAGGTTCAACATTTCTTATTTTATCCAATGAAAATGATAAAACTGCTTTAAAAACATGATACTGAAAGATAGCTCCTACAATGAAAGGCAGATAGAATGTTACAAGTCTGAATAGTAACATAAAAACACCGATAGGTGAACCGCTACCTGATCCTATTAGGACACTATAAAGACCAACTACGCTTAGTTCAGCAACACCAGTGCTACCCGGGGTAGTGGGCATCATAATTATAACTAGTAAAAGTATCTGAGCCGCGATAGACTCAATAAAAAAAGGCGGTAGACCAAGACCCATAAGAATCATAGAAGGAATCAAAAAACCTGTAAACCAAAAAATAATTGTAAAAAAAGCAGCTATTAGAAATGTTCTCTTTTCCTTTTTAACAAAACATGTCATGCTGGCATGAAAATTATCTACTTCTCTGTTGATTCTTTCTATTACTCTCGATTCTTTTTCCCTTTTTTTGAAAAATCTGCTAATTTTACTATTGATCCATACAAGAAAAGATTTTATTTTATCAGGTTTTTTTAAAGCATATAAAAAAAGAAATAATAATAGAAGGAAGAAAGCAACACCAATTGTTAAACCAAATTGTAATTCATTGCTGTTTATATTTTTTTGAAATATGAAAAAAGCAAAAGGAACGCTACATAACATAAAAACCGCATCCAGAAGTCTTTCTCCAAGAACTGCACCTGTAGCACTACCTGTGCTCATACCTTCCTTTTTTAAAAGATAGATTCTTACAGGTTCCCCACCAGCCATTGATGGAGTAACACATGCTAAAAAAAGATTAGCAAGAACTGTTTTCGTTGAATCAAAAAAACTAATTTTTAGATTTTTATCTATTGCATTACTAAGTATTTGTAAACGTCCACTCCAAATAAGCCAATAAATTATCTGTAAAATTATTGCAATAAACAAAAATTCATATCTTATTTCACTTTTTTTTAATGTTTGAATTGTTTCTGCATCAAGTGTAAAATAGAGTATAACCAGGATTACTGCAACGCTTAAACTGATGCTGATCAGCATAGGTATTTTTAGAGTTTTCTCTGAATTTTTGTTTTTATCAGGCACGGAAAGAAGTAATTTTAACTGTTATATATGTCACTTATGGTTTAAAATTTTAAAAAACACTTATATAAAAAACTTTAAACAAAAAACTTATCACTGAGAAATCATTCTCAGAAAAACATTCTATCAGTGATACACTTATGAAAAAATTACCTGTTAAAAGATATATGGAAGCTGCTAAATATGCAGCAAAAAACCGGTTTGCTGGTGAAGCAATATATCCATTTTATGCTTCTTATAAAGTAACTCATAAATGTAGTTTAAGATGTAGTTTTTGTAATGTCTGGATGGAGGATACACCTGATCTGGAAAAAAAAGATGTTTTCAAAGTTCTTGATAATATAGCAAATTCAAGCATTATGGTTCTTAGCCTTGAGGGCGGCGATCCGCTTGTTAGAAAAGATCTCGGTGAAATACTTGAATATGCACACAAGAAACCATTTTATTTGTTTTTTACAACCAATGGACATCTTTTAGACAAACGGCCAATGGAAGAATACGGTAAACATATTGACTATCTCCATATAAGTATCGATGAAGGTCATGGAAATACAGAATTTTTTGAAAGACTAGAAGAATTTCAAAGTTACGGCCCTGAAATATGTATTCAAATAGTGGTCACAAGAGATACAGTTAATGCTATTGAAGATAAAGTTAAGAAAATATATGATGTTGGTGCTAGAACTGTTATTATGCCCGCGTGTCATCTACCTGGAACAGATGATTACTATCCTGACCCAGAAATTTTTTCAAAAGAAATAATTAGGCTTAAGAAAAAATACAAAAATACTATTACAACCCCTGAAGGTTTTCTAAAAAATATCCAGAAACCTCATGGTTGTAGCACGTCATCTATTATTATCGACTCTGATGGAGGACTTTTTTATCCTTGTAGAACTATTGGACAAAGACTATTTGATTTAACAAAAGGTTCACTAATGGAGTTTTTAGAATCTGAAAAGGCTCATGAAGCAAGAATTGAGATGAAAGAATGCAATCAACGATGCGGATGGTATCAGTATTTTGCAACTGATGCGTTTTCCTCACCGAAATCAATACTTACATCTCTTTCTCCATACTTATTCAAATAAAAAACTACAGAATCATATTATCTTAATATTAATCGATGGGGACTATAGCTTAACATAATTTTTAAATTGTTTACAAAAATTAAGGTCTCTTATGATGATAAACATGGTAAAAGAATTGATATAGAAAAAACGTTATTTCTTTTTTTGTTAAGCTTTATGTCTGATATTAATTTAGTAAAAGTAGAAAACATTAAAGAAGCAAAAAAAGAAATTAAGAAAATCGGCAGCGATCCAAATAGCGTAGACATCATGGCTCCTAAAATGATTCTACGAATTATAAAACTTGAAAATGTTATTTTACAGGATGCTATTATAATAAAACAAGACATGTTATCTATTGGTGGAGAGGTAGCGGTTCCAAGGAATACTTTTGAGTTAAAAGATAAAAAAGCAGATATCTTAATAGTTGGGAACCTTAGACAACTAAACATTCTTGTCGATAAACTAAATCGTCATTATCCACGTTTAAAAAAAATATCTAAAAAACTATCAGATTTTCTAAATGGTGTTGAATAATAATCATGAGGAATAAGACTTTTTTATCAAAAATTAAAGAAAAAACTTTGATTATGGGTATTTTAAATGTAACCCCTGATAGTTTCTCGGATGGCGGAAAATTTTTTAGTGTTGATAAAGCGGTAAAACAAGCTATTTTAATGGAAAAACAAGGAGCTGATATAATTGATATCGGTGGCGAGTCAACTCGTCCAGGTGCTAAACCAATTACGTTAAATGAAGAAATAGATCGAGTTATTCCTGTTGTTGAAGAACTTGTAAAAAAATTAAATGTTCCATTAAGTATAGATTCTTATAAATCAAAACTAGTAAAAAAAGCTCTTGATTGCGGAGTTTCAATGATAAATGATGTGACTGCCCTGCAGGGTGACAAACATCTTGTTAATTTAATCGCTGAATATAATGCTCCACTATGTTTGATGCATATGAAGGGAAATCCACGAGATATGCAGAAAAACCCTGAATATGATGACATAATATCTGAAATCAAATCGTTTCTAAAAGAAAGAGCTGAATTTGCAATTTTTAATGGAGTTAAAAAAGAAAATATAATCATTGACCCAGGTATTGGTTTTGGGAAAAGAACTGGAAGAGGCGTTGAAGACAACATTGAAATAATTAAAAGACTCGATGAATTAAAAAAACTTGGTTATCCTGTACTAATCGGCGCATCAAGAAAAACATTTATTGGAAATATTTGCGGAGGAAAAAAACCTGTTCCTGTTCAGAAACGAATGGGTGGAAGTATCGCTGCGGCTTTAATGGCTGTAAATAATGGAGCAGATATCATAAGAGTTCATGATGTTCAGGAAACACGTTGTGCATTAGATATAATAAAACATTTTGTTTATAAAGTTTAAAACTTAAGCTTTTCAAATGAATTTTAGCCTATTTTGTGCAGATGCATATGCATGTAATTATGTATGTAATTATTCATGAGATAGGAATTTTTATTAATGGTTTACTTATTGCTTATAATATAAAAGGGTGGAATGGGATGCAGGATGACAAGGAGAATGCGTTTTCTCCTGAAGAACTGAGACCTTTGGTTATTCGTTCTTTAAGGAGAAGTAATGTTCGTAAACGTATCGCAGAATATTTATTTGAGATTAGCCCCAGCGGTAGCTATACCTCAGATATTGCTTATAACGTTAAAACTACTCCAACAAATGTTATAGGTGGTATAAGAGGTATGAAATCTCGTTACAGAAATGAGGAATCTCTTATAGGTTTAAACTTGGTAGAACAAGTTGATACAAGTAAAAATATTAAGATTTATCGACTTACTGATTTTGGTAAAGAAATTATAAAACAAATGAAAGATAAAGACTAATTTTATTATAAAATTTTTTTTATATATAGTAGGGTTTTTTTAAACTTATGTCGAATTTTTAATAGTTCTCTTTTTTTATTTTTTCATTTCTATGATGTCCAGTATCCTATTGTATGCATTTGCAGTTGGTGCTATACCTGAGGGTGCTACTCTCCATTTTACTTGAATTGTATGGTCGCCTGATTCTAATTCTGTTATATAATTAAAAGCTAAAGTAAAAGTGCTGTCCCCGGATACAGAGGTACCTTTTCTTGTAGTAGGTATTACAGGATCGCCATCAATATGAAGCATTATTTGAACAGCTTCTTCTGCAACACTAGCACTAAAAACCCCGCTAAATAGTATTAGTAAAGGATTGTTGCCTGTTGTTATATTTAAGGTTGCATAGGTTAGATTAACAAATTCATCTTGTTCCATTGTTGAATCTAAACCTACACCTAAACTAGTGTTCTTTTGCCAAAATTCTGTAACAGCATTCTCTGCAATATCGTCCGTATCAACCGCTCCATCTTGAATATGATCAGAATTAATGCTGTCATCCTGAATGTTATCTTCATCAACAGAATCCTCTTGTAGTTCATCAATTCCTACGGCGTCAGAACCAATATCATCTTCGGTAATTGTGTTATCAAGAATCTTTTCACTGCTAATAGTGTTGTTAGCAATATCAACATTTTTTATATTGTAATCCTTTATTTTTTCACTTGTTATTGAATTATTGCCAATAAATGATACATTTAAATAAAGTAAGTCTAAAACTGTTTGAGTAAGATGATTTGTTCCAATAGAAGAATCTTTTATTCTGGAAATTCCAGTAGTATTAATATCATTATCAGTTATTGTTCCATCAGCAATATCTTCAGTTGTAACAGTGTTATCAGCTAATTTACTTGAAGTTACAGCACTATTACCAATTTTTTCTGAATCAATACTTCCGGATTTAATTTCGGTATCAGGTTGAACAACAACAGCTGCTAATATGGCAACTAATGATAATATAATTGCCAAAAATGGTAACATTCTTTCATTCATATTTTTCCAACCTCACCAATATTAAACAAAATCAACTACATTTTATAAAAACTTATTTAAAAATTTTAGAAAAAAATTTAGAAAATTAATAATTATTTCAATCAAAAAATAGAAGAAGAAATAAAAATTTTTTTTATTTGATTTTTACTTTTTTAGGTTTATCTTTAGGTTTCGGTTCTACTTTGGGTAACATAACTGTAAGAACACCGTTTTTTATCTCAGCTTCTACGTTATCTGTTTTAAATTCCTCAGGTAATTCCATAGATCTGAAGAATTTTTTTTCTGTTCTTTCTTTTCTTAACCAATTCTTGTTTTTTTCATCTTTAGTTTCCTTTTCTTCAGCTGATACTTCAATGGTGTTTGATGTTACTTCTATATTCACATTGTCTTTTGTGATCCCGGGCATTTCTATATTCATCTCATAATGGTCTCCATGATCTACCACATCTGTCAAAGGCGCTCTGTTTTGATATGATGAAAGCAGGTTTTCCCTGGGACCCCAGAATAGATCATCGAAATTCGTTCTGAATTGGTCAAATAACTGATCCATTTCATTCCATATATCATATGGTCTTCTTTCTGTTATTTCAGTACTATTTTTTTTGTCTTTCCTTTCTATTGGTAATTTGTCTTTTACTTTCTTTCCAAATCCCATATTCCTTTCTACCTCCATCAAATTTTTGTATTAATAATTTATATGAACTTCTATAAAAATTTTACGTTTTTATTAAAATTCTAAATTTATTTATATTTTTTTAAAAATTAAAAAAAGTTTTTTAACTAACATTCCTTACGACGTATAAAACTAGGACTCAAAAATATTGGGATGTTCTGGAGGGATAATCTTTGGCAAAAATCTTAATAGTGGATGACGACCCTGATGTCATAACTTCTATAAAAATTGGTCTTAATAAACTATCAAATAATTATGATATAATAGGTGCAAACAGTGGACTGGAATGCATTAAACTTTTAAAATTAGGTGCAAAACCTGATATTATTTTACTTGATATAATGATGCCAAAGATGAATGGTTGGGAAGTCTATGATCATATGCAGACAAACCGAGAATGGGCAGATATACCAGTTATTTTTGTAACAGCCTTGGATGATCGTGAAACACTTCAGAAAGGAATGCAGACTAACACTTATTGTATAAAAAAACCTTTTAATCTAGGTGAACTTAAAGAAAAAATTGAAAGAGTTCTTTCTGGAGAAACTTTTTTCTAAAATATTTTTTTAGGTTATTAGAAAATATCATTAATAACTACAGGATTACGAGTTGTTGTGATACATATTATGGATCCAGTTTGTCCTTTAGATTATCGTTACGGTAGAGAAGAAATAAAAAAAATTTTTGGTGAAGAACAAAGACTGCAGTTTTTACTTGATGTTGAAGGCGCTCTGGCTCGTGCTCATGCTAAACTTGGTAACATTTCACAAAAAGATGCTGATGAGATATCTAAAAAAGCTTCTGTTAAACTTGTAAAGGTAGAACGAGTTAAGGAGATTGAAGTCGAAACCAAACATGATATAATGGCTGTAACGCGTGCTCTTGCAGAACAATGCAAAGGCGATGCTGGAAAATATGTTCATCTAGGAGCAACTAGTTATGACATTGTGGATACGGCTAATGCTCTTCAGTTTGCTGAATCAACAGATGTTATAAGAAAATCTTTAAAAGAACTAAGAAACACTTTTGTTAACTTGGCTAAAAAACATAAAAAAACTTTGATGCCAGGGCGCACTCATGGTCAACAAACTATTCCTATAACATTTGGTTTGAAAATGGCAGGTTATGCCATGGAATGCGACCGTCATCTAGAAAGACTCTATGAAACTAAAAGCCGTATTATGGTCGGTAAACTTTCTGGAGCAGTTGGAACGGGTGCAGCATTAGGATCCAAAGCTAAAAGACTTCAGCAGGAAATGCTTAAAAACCTTGGTTTAGGTTTTGAAGATATAAGCACTCAGATAGTCTGCAGAGATCGTTATAATGAACTTATAAGCGTCCTTTGTAACATTGTTACAAGTATGGAAAAGTTTGCAACAGAGATTCGTAATCTTCAACGTGATGAAATAGGGGAAGCAGCTGAAGCATTTGAATCAAAAAAACAGGTTGGCTCTTCTACAATGCCTCATAAAAAAAACCCGATCACATGCGAGCAAATCTGCGGCCTCTCTCGGATTGTACGTGGTTTTATGATACCAACTTATGAAAACGCGATACAATGGCATGAAAGAGATCTATGTAATTCATCTTCTGAACGGTTCATAATTCCACATAGTCTAATACTAACCGACTGGGTTGTATACCAAACAAACAAGGTTTTCAAAAACTTGAAAGTTTACCCAGATCGTATGAAAAAAAATCTAAAGATAACAAAAGGTCTTCCTATGGCTGAATCCTTGATGACAACTCTTATCGGTAAAGGCATGGGCAGGGGTGATGCTCATGAACTTATGCGAAAAACAGCTCTTAAAGCTGCAGCTGAAAACAAAACCTTAAAACAGGTTTTTCTTGAGGAAAACAAAAAACTTAACAAGCTTTCTGAAAAAGAAATCGATGAAGCACTTGATCCAAAAAATTATTTAGGTTTCACTGAAGAAATGATTGATCGAGTCATCAAAAAACTAGAAAGATAAGTGATAAAACATGAATGATTTAGAAAAAATATCATCTAACGCTGAAGAAATTATTAAATTTGAAGAACTAAAAAAGGTTTTACAAAAAGATAAAAAACGAGCTTATATTGGTTTTGAACCTTCTGGAACAGTACATCTGGGTTGGAAGATTTGTACCAATAAAATCAATGATTTTTTAGAAGCTGGTTTTGATTTTAAGGTTCTTCTCGCGGACTGGCATGCCTATATCAATGACAAACTTGGTGGAGACCTTGAAAAAATTAAGCTTTGTGGAAAATACATGGAGCATTGTTTTGCAGCAATGGGTGTAGATACAAGTAAATTATCATTTGTGTATGCAAGTGAATATGTAGATGACCCGGATTACTGGGAGCTTGTTTTACGTGTTTCAAAGGCTACAAGTGTTGCCCGTGTTAAACGCGCTATGGATATAATGGGTCGTAAAGAAGATGAAGCAGAAAAAGATCTTTCTAAACTGTTTTATCCAGCAATGCAAGTTTCAGATATTTTCTATTTTGATTTAGATGTAGCTTATGGGGGTATGGATCAACGACATGCCCATATGCTAGCTCGTGATGTTTCAAAAAAACTAAATCGTAAACCCCCTGTTGCAATTCATACACCTCTCCTAACAGGCTTACAGGCTGGAGGTCGTATGGATCCAACTGAGGTTAAAATGAGTAAAAGCAAACCTGATTCTATGATCTCTATTCATGATAAACCAGAATCAGTTAAAAATAAAATAAAAAAAGCATTTTGTCCAGAAAAACAAGCAAAAGGAAATCCTATCCTTGAACTATGTAAATACATTATTTTTCCAGAACTAAAAAATGAAAATTTTGTTATAAAACGACCTGAGAAATGGGGTGGAAACCTTGAATTCTCTTCATATGAAGAACTCAAAGAACAATATACAGAAGAACTCCATCCTCTTGATTTAAAGAATGCTACTGCAGATTACATAAATCAAATCCTTGAACCAGTCCATGAATATTTTGAAAAAAACTCTGAAAGTCTTGAAATAATAAAAAAACTGGATATCACTAGATGATTATCCATTTCATAATTTTTTTTTCAAATATTTTCAATTACTTGTTCTGCTTTAGAAATTAGAATTGCAGCATCCTCTGGTTCAATCCTTCTTTCATTTAATCTTTCAACTTGATGAATAAAGTTTTCTAAAATTCTTATTGCAGCATTATCAATATCTCTGTCGATTAGAAATTCTGCTATCCTTAATTTGATTTTCAATCTCCATTCAATTCTCCAATTTAAATTCATTTCTTCAAGAGAATCAATAAGATCATCAATAGTTGCAATAGATTGGTAAATTATTTCTATATAAACCTGAGTACAAAAAACAGCTGCACCATAATGACAATAATCGGCACAAATACCGATTCCAATGGACTCTAAATCTTCATCCAACCATTTTTGTTCAGTGAAAGGATTTAGTTCCCATGTATGCGATGCAGTCTCCCAGCTTCCTCGCTTTCTTAATTCTATTGGTTCTGAGAAACTTATTTCTTCTGAGTTTTCATTATATAAAAGTAATTTAAAACTAGAACTTGGAAAATCAGTTATAAACCTGCCATATACTGTTATTTTTTCTATTTTACCAAAATCTGAGGGATTTATTTCGTATACATCTTTTGCTCCATCAGTAGACGTACCAATATATGTAGTTGTATCATCTGCTTTTTCTTCATCGACTTCTGAATAACCGGTTCCACTTCCAGGTATCCATTCAGTTATAATGTCTCCTGTGGGTCTTAAAACACAAACCTCAAATTGCTCTTCTTCGATTTCTTCTTCAGATGATGCAGAAACAGGACTAGCTACAGCTAACAAAGCTAATGTTATAAACAAAACTAAAAATTTTTTATATTTACTTTTAAACTTCCCCGTCATGTTTTCTTCACCCATCCAAATAAATTTATAGATAGTATATTTTCTTTTTTTAACTATTATAAAGATTTCCTGTAAAAACAACCAAAATGGTAAACTAAAAAGCAAATTGGTTATACCCAAATATTAGTTCTATTTATATTTAACCAGGATAGCGTTTTGAAAGAATATTTGCAGAAATTTTTAATGAAATAAACAAAAACACAATCTCAAAAAACAAAATCAGCAAAAAAACCCAATGATAATAACTAATATTTAACTGGATAAAACGTGCAGCATATGTAATTATTCCTAAAAAAATAAATAAAATCATAGCGATACTATAAAGAAGCATAATATCTGATTTTTTACCAACATATTTAACTCCTAATGGAACTGAAAATAGTACTCCTGCGATAAAAGAAAAAATGATAAACCATATCAGATAGAAAAAATCGGTAAATCCAAGAAAAATAGAAATATATGGAATAAAAGGAAGAGTTGCTATAAAACACAATGTTAAAGCAGAAGTTTTACCGTAAATCATAAGATCATTTTTAACAGGTACATGTTTCACTATCCACATTGTTTTTTCTTCATTTAAAAAAAGATTCAAAGCGGGAAAAACCGCTGTATAAATTACTACAACATAAACTCCAAGGAAAACAAACATAGCAGGAAGAAAACCACCATAAATATTTCTTACTGTATCAGGTATCAGTATTTCATCGCCATAAAGATAAAAGTATCCTGATGCAAAACCAACTATTGCTGATGTAAAAATATAGCTGAAAAACAAATTATCACGCCACAAAATTGTAGTCTCCTTATGAAAAATAGCTTTTATTATCCCACGTTTTTTTGAAAGATTCTTGTTTCTTTTACGTTTCTTTCTACGAATATAAAGATAAGATGAGATGCTATTTTTAATACTCCATGTTATATGAATAACTGCAAGTGGAAGTGTTAACGATACAAAATACATGTTTCTAGAGTAAAGATAAAAACCAACAAGTATTGCAGTAGGAATAATCCGTATTATCTTTGGTGAAAAATAATTGATACAGATACTTCCACCAATGCAGGTAGCTGTTATCACACCCGTTGTAAATACAAGATATTCAACAGGGTAAAATGTGTTAATCCCTAATTGATTAACAATAATAAGATAAAGTGAAGAAAAAGAAAACCATATCAAAAGATTAGTAAGAAGAATATACAAAAAAACCTGAAAACTTGTTTTTATCTGTTTTTCATGTGTTGAAAGTGCATAAGTTATTTCATGGGATTTTATGAAATTATTATAAAAATCAACAGTTGATTTAACAAAAAAGATAAAGAAAATAATAAAAAACACATCATTAAGTTCAACATCTATATTTGTATCAATCCTTGTTACAAGCAAAGTAGTCACTGCAAAAGTTGCAATTGAGAAAAAAATCATACCCGTAAAAAAAAGATATAAAATCGGTGATTCTTTGAATTTTTTTATAAGCCCTCTTGAACTTTCAATGTACAACAATTTTGTAGTTTCAAACATAAAACACTTTTATCCTTTATTTGCAAAATACGATTTTTCTATACTGCCATATTTATCGATAAGATTAGCTACTTTGTCAAAACATGTAACCTGTCCTTTCATCAAAAAATATACAACATCTGCTACTTTTTCAACAAGCTCAGTGGAATGAGTAGCAATAATTGTGGTTCCTTTCTTGTTTTTAATAAAATCTTGAATGGCTCTAGAAGTTAATGGATCCAAACCATAAACGGGTTCATCAAGTAGAAGATTATTAGGATCATGCATGATAGCAGTAATAATTGAGATTTTTTGTTTCATACCTTTTGAGTAAGAACCAATTTCATAATCCAAAAAATCGGTTATCTCTATCATTCTTGAAAGCTTGTTTATTCTTTTTTCAGCATCTTTCATTTTTCTAAGTGATGCTATATAATGAAGAAATTCTCTACCCGTGAGCCGGTTATACATCTCAGGCATCTCAGGAAGATAACCAATCCTTTCTCTTGATTCAACAGGTTTTCTATTTATCTGAATATCATCGATTTTAACTCGACCTTGATCAAATGGAATAATTCCTGTAATAATTTTTAGAAGAGTGCTTTTACCTGCGCCATTCTCTCCCATAATAGCTATTACTCTTTGATTTTCAAATTTAAAACTAACATTGTTTAAAGCAATTATTTTTCCATATTTTTTAGTAAGATTTTCAACAGTAATCATAAAAAACAATTTTCCAATTAATGTAAATAATAATCACTTAAAAAAACATACCCTTCAGATTTTTAATTGTGATAAAACGATTTTACTTATAACTGTTTAAACATCACTTATTTTAATTATTTATATATAAACAATATTATACGATACAAAATGAATAGAAAACAAATTTACTACATTATCTCAATAGCTGTTTTTTTTATACTAGTTTTATCATTTGCGGGTTTTACGTATTATGCTGATGCAGAGGCAGTATCTAAAACTCAAATAAAAATCCAAAATCTAAATCTTATAAAAATTCATTCTAATGGTGTAAAACTTGGTTTTACTGTAAACTTTGTAAACCCTTCAGATCGTGAGATAAATGATTTGTCATCTGATTTTGATATTTATATTGATGGTATTAAGATCGGGTCTGGTAGTTTTTCAGATATAGATATTAAACCATATGATTATACCTCTAAACAAATGACGGTTATGGTATCTTATTCTGGTCTTGCACAATCTGCGGTTAATGTTATAAAAAATTTTATTTATGTTCAAAAAACAGGTTTTACGATTAAAGGAACAATAAAAGTGGATACATTATTTGGATTAACTGAAATATCTCAAAAATTTATAGCCGCTAACTAATTATAATTTAGAAAATGAATAAAAAAATGAATAAAATAGATAATCATTACTCAGAGGATTTAATTGCTCCATGCGGTATGAACTGCCGGATTTGTGTTGGTTATTTTGGATATACAATGGCTGGAAAAAAAAGAAAAATGAGGTGTGTTGGTTGTAATCCATCTGGTAAAAGTTGTGCTTTTTTAAAAAAGTATTGTAATAAACTTACCAAAAAGGAGGTTAATTATTGTTATGAATGTAGTGATTTTCCTTGTATTCATCTAGAGAAAATTGATAATACATATCGTGAGAGATATGATATGAGCATTATTGAAAATCTTAAATTTATAAGAGATAAAGGATTGAACGATTTTTTAGAACAACAAGAAGAAAAATATAGATGCCCTGAATGTGGCGGGGTTGTTTGTGTTCATAATAATATTTGTTACAACTGTGAATCTGAATAATTATTTTTTTTATATCCATTCCATTAGTTGTTCTGCGTCATTGAAAAGTTTTGATCTTACAAGTATTGTAACTGTGAGTGCTGTAATTATTCCACCGCCAACAATCATTAAGTAAACTATTATTTGGTATTCTGCTGCAAGTATGGGGTCAGTTCCAGCTATCAACAGTCCAGCCATAGCTCCAGGGATAAAAATTACTCCTAGTGTTTTCAATCGATCAATAGTTGGTATCAAACTTGCTCGTACACTTAGTCTTCCGTATTCTTCCAATGCTTCTTTTGAATTTGCTCCAAGAGATAGTTTGGTTTCTATAGCAGTTCGATTTAGTTTTACTTCTCTTAGGAGTCTTTCCATTGATATTGAACATATTGCCATGCTGTTTCCAAATGCCATACCTGCTAATGGTATAATGAATTGTGGTTTTAGGGGCATAGCTTGTGAGGCTGCTAGAACTATTAATGCTAATGTTGCTCCTGCAAGGATTGCTGGTGTTGTAACTTCATAAGCATGTGGTACACCTGTTGCTCTTTTTGCAGATGTATAACCGCTTACTAAAACCATGGTTCCTATTAAAATCCATATTAGAAAATACCAGTATTCAAAATCAAATAAAAATGTTAAAAACAGAGCAATCAATGCAAGTTGTCCTCCACCTTTCCCAATAGCTACTGTAAATTCTTTTCCGATATCAAGTTTTTTTATGATAGATATAATAATTACTATAACTAAAAGTATCATCACCATTCCAAGTATAACAAGACCCTGCTCCCAAGAATAGGGTATGCCTACTTCAGTCAATATGCTCCTCTCCATTTGAAATCAGAAGTTTTGTCTATACTTTTTACAACACCTTCTTTTATGTTAGCAATCCTGTTGCATACTCTCATGGCTTGTTCTACATAGTGAGTAACCCAGATAACAGTTAAATCAAGGTCTTTTGAGGACCCAACAATATTTTTTTCTACTTTTTCAACATTTTTAGGATCCACTCCGCTTGTTGGTTCATCTAAAAGTAGAATATTAGGGTTTAATGCTAAAGCCCTAGCAAGCCCCACTCGTTTTTTTTCTCCACCTGATAGTTTTTCCGCCTTTTTTTGTAAAAAATTTTTTGGAAGACCCGAATGTTCGATACATTGGTAGATATAATCTTTATCGATTTCTCCGATAAGTTTTGGTCCATATGATACGTTTTCGTAGACTGTTCCAGGTAACATTACGCTTTCTTGATGTACCATTACAATTTTTCTTCTTAGATTCACTGGTTTAATTTTTTTTATGTTTTCATTTTGAAAAAATATTTCTCCTTCATCTATTTCTATAAGACGGTTTATACATCTAAGAAGGGTTGATTTTCCACTGCCGCTGGGTCCAACAAGTCCAAGTATTTCACCTTTTTTGATATTAAGATTTATTCCTTTTAGTATTGGTTTGTTTTGTAGATTTTTTTTAATGTTGTCGATTCTTAGAATTGTCATTGTTTTTTAGATCACCTCGGATTCAAGTTCTTTTATGAATTTTTTTAGTTCTTCTAGTGTTTTGTTTCCTTTTTTTGTGGTATGATATATTTTTCTTATTTTTCCTTGAACATTTTTCTTTTTGATTTTTAGTAGTTTTTTGTTGTTCATTTCATGTAGAATTGGATATAGTGTACCTGGGCTGATTTTATAACCGTGTTTTTTTAGTTCTTCTATCATCCATGCTCCATAGATTCCTTCTTTTTTTGCATGATGCAATATATGGATTCTTATGAATCCTAGGAGTATTTTTCTTTCATACATTTATTATCGAAAAACGATATCGGTATTCGATATATAAATTTTATTAAAGTAACAAAAAATGATAAAATTAAAAAATTAAAGAAACTAAGATACTTTTTTATGCCGAGGTAGTTATTATTGGGCTTTTTTTGTATATGTGATCCAGTTTTAACTTTAGATTTCCCCCGCATAACGGACAAGACCTTAATCTTCTTGTGAAACGTGCATGGCATTTTTCGCATTTCATATCAATCATATTTTTCCCTCAGAACTAAAAAGTTAATTTCACAGTATAAAAAATTGACGTTTTAATAATCGACTTATGACGAAAAAAATTAAATATATAAAATTAATTTAACTAATCTAACAGAAACACTAACATTCTTGCTAAATCATAAAAATATGTTAAAAAAATACAATTTTTAATAATTCTATTTTTTATTTAATAATCCACCATGTTTATATATCTCAATTTGTGATTTTGAAAAAGGTTTAGCATGATAAGTTTCATTTTTTGTTTTATTTTTTATCAAACCTGTTTCAAAATCAACCTCAAGGATATCTTTATCATCAATTTTTTTTGTTATACCCTCGACTATCATTATCGGCATAGCATTATTGATCGCGTTTCTTTCATAGATTGATCCAAATGATTCAGCTATAATCACACTTACACCAAGACTTTTGAAACAATCAACAGCTTGCTGACGGCTGCTTCCACATCCAAAGTTTTTACCAGCAACTACTATATCACCCGGTTCTACTTTTTTTGCAAAATCTTCATAACCTTTTAGATTATCAAAAGTATATTGACCCATTTCTTCAATATCTGTGATACTAAGATATCGGTTATGATATATCATATCTGTATCAATGTTATCCTTCTGAATCAACCATGCTCGTCCTTCAACTTCCATCGGTGAATCATATTTTTTTGTTTTTTGTTTTGATTCAAAAATTTTTTCAGAGGATATTTTTGCTTTTTCAGCATTACTAGGGATTCTATCCTCAGTATTTATGTACCCTGAAACAAGGGATGCTGCAACTGTCGCTGGAGATGCAAGATATACATCTCCTTTTCCTTGTTTACCTGTATAATTACGGTTTCCAGTTGAAACTTCTACTTCGAATTCACCTGTTTGACCAATTTGACCTGCAGCACAACCTGCGCATCCTGCACTTCCAATAAGCGCTCCTGCATCTTTGAATATTTTAATAAGTCCTTCATCAAGACATTGTTTCCAAAGTTTATCAGTACTTGGAACTATTTTTAAAACACGATCTGGTGAAATTTTTTTGTTTTTCAAAACTTCTGCAGCAGAACGCATATCAGAAATACGGCCATTGGTACAACTACCTATGAAACCAGAGTCTACTTTTACATTTTTTAATTGATTCACTTTTACTACATCTTCAGGATGACCTGGTCTAGATATCATTGGTTTGATGTCATCAATATCGATTTCTATTGTTTTTTCATAATCTGCATCATCATCTGCATATACAGGTTCAACTGAGACATTCATTTTTTTGTAAAAATCTAAAACATATTTGTTTGGTGGGAAAAAAATTATTAACCCTCCCATCTCAGTTGCCATAGAAGCAATAGTGATTCGCCCATCTAAAGATAATTCATCAATATATTCTCCATATATTTCACAAGCATAACCAAGAAGTCCATTTGCTCCAATTTTTTCAAGCATCTTAAGAACAACATCTTTAGCAGAAGTTTTTTTGTCAGGTTTACCTTTTAAAACAATTTTAAGAGTAGGCGGGACCTTGAACCAGATTTTTCCATGAGCCCAAGCATGAGCAATATCTTTATCGCCCATTCCCTGTCCAAAAGCACCAATAGCACCCAAAATATTTGCATGAGAATCAGTACTTATTATTGTGCCACCAGGTTTTGCGATACCTTCATCAATTACAATATGTGTTCCTATTCCCTGGTTTATATCATAAACTTTGATGTTGTTTTTTCTAGCGAAACGACGACATATATGCTGATTTGCGGCATATTTTTGATCACAACCACCAGGGTTACAGTCAAAAGTAAAAAATGTTTTTTCAGGATCATCAACAGAAAGATTATTTTCTTCAAGATTTTTAACTACATTTGCTCCACCGAAATCACGAGCTGCTCGTACATCAATAGTTATATCTATTATATCTCCAATTTTTGCTTCCTGAATGGAATGTTTTTCAAAAATTTTTTGAATTATAGTCTTACCCATCTAAAATTCACCAAAACCTTTATTTTTTTTCTTTAGGAATATCTTGTTCCTTAGGGCCATCATACCCCGCCTCAACTTTAAACATTTTTCTCATAGGTTTAAAATCAGTTTGCTCTTCATATACTTGAGCAGTAAGACCAGCTACACGCCCCAGTAAGAAAAAACCTTTGCCAAGACGCCAGTCAAAACCCATATCACTACTAATAGCAGCAATAGCTCCATCAACATTTATAGGAAGTTTACGACCCAGTTTTTTTTCTAGTTCTTTTTCAATAGATTTTGCAAGAGCTATATGATCACCATTTATACCAAGTTCTTCTGATAATTCAAATAAACGTTTAGTCCTCGGGTCTTCGGTATGTACTCGATGCCCAAAACCAAGAATCCGTTCATGTTTTTCACGAGATTCCTTTACTAAAATCTCAGCGGTTTCTTCAATGGAGAGTTTTTCTTTTTCCATACGTTTTATTCCATGTTGAAAAAACTTTGCCCCTTTCTCAATTGCTCCTCCATGAGCATCACCGATACTTAAAACCCCTGCTGCAACAGCTGTAGGTAAAGGAACACCGCCACTAGCAACCACACGAGATGCCATAGCACTAGGTGGTGTCACTCCATGATCAATACAAGCCGTAAGAATGGCATCCATCATTTTACCATGTTCTTTAGATGGCAGCTCG
Source organism: uncultured Thermoplasmatales archaeon (assembly GCA_964384785.1). GTDB lineage: Archaea > Thermoplasmatota > E2 > DHVEG-1 > DHVEG-1 > JAZKSG01. The sequence continues at coordinate 33,360 of CAYLLH010000077.1, forward strand.
CCTTTTAAAAGTAAATAGACAACATGAGCGAAAGGAATATTTCCAATCAAATCTTCCTGACGATAACCTCGAGTTACAAGATGATTAGGTTCAACTTTTGTTATTTTACTATCCCATTCCATATTTTTTTCACTCCTTAACTCTATAAATCACATCTAAAAGCGTTCCATCACGCCATTTAGTAACACCAATTATTTCATCACCAAGATCAAGCTTTGGTGGTCCTCCTGTTTCATCATAAGCCATATCACGTAAATCCTCAATTTTTACAAGATTAACTTTGTCTTTTACTTTTTTAATTAAATCTTTCCTACGAGGATTAATAGCTATTCCTTCATTTGTAACAATTGCATCTACTACATCACCAGGTGTTGTAAGGGTAGTTACACTATCTCTAATCACAGGTATTTTTTTTCTAAAAACAGGAACCGTGGCTATTGTTAATCCTGCTGCTGAGCAGGTGTCTTGATGACCTCCTATTCCATGTAACAACCGTCCATCACTATGTGTGTTAACATTGATATTGAAATCTACATCTACTTCTGTAGCTCCAACAATGGTTGTATCTAAACCATCTAAAAAACGACCTTTATTTGATGGGTCAGCATAATGCCCAATATCGGTTATGAGTTTACGGTTTTCAGCTAAAAATCTTATTGATTCCACATCAAAACATTGCAAGCCGTATACATTTTTAACAAGCCCTTTTTTGTACATGTTTACAATATGCTCTGTAACTCCACCTGTTTCACAAGATGCAAAAACATTTTTTTCTTCTAGTTTTTCTTCAAGATATTTTAATGCAGCTAGAGATATACCACCAGCTCCTGCTTGAAAAATCATACCGTTTTTGATAAGACCTGCTGCATCCATCAAATTAATGCATTCCTTACCTATCCCTAGTTTCATTGGATCAGTTGTTAGTTTTAAAGAGCCACTAACAATATTATCGGGATCACCAATGCAGTCAACTTCTACTACATAATCAACATTTTTTTCTGATATTTCTTGAAGTGGACAAGGTCTTTCCACAAGATTATCTGTTACTACTATTACTTTGTCAGCTTTTTCTACATCTGCCTGGGAATAACAAATTGGTCCAAAAGCACTTTTTCCAATAAGTCCTGTACAGTTACCCCGGTTATCAGCTGTTGATGCTGCAACAACTGCGATATCAATTTTTAGTTCACCGTTTCTAACAGCCGCCCATCGCCCTCCATGTGAACGTAAAATTACTGGATGAGGTAAAGGATTTTTTGAAACATAATCTCCAACTGTTCCATTTATACTTCCTTCAATACGGGTTACTGTTCCTTCTTCAATATGTTCGATAACTGGCTTATGTACAGGGAATAAAGCGGTTTGAGCAAGCCGTAGGTTTTTAGCTCCAAGCTCACGAATAGTTTCAAGTGTAAGATTTACTACATAGTCTCCATTCCTTAGTTGATGATGAAAACTTATTGTCATTCCATCTTTAAGACCACTTTTTTTCAAAGCATCCTTTAAAGTTACTATTTTAGAATCACAACGATTTTTACTAGCACCAGAAAACGGTTTTATTTTTTCACCATTAAGATCAGTGGGAACATCACGGTCTGCAGCATTTTTCACAAAACCCATTTTTTTTGTTACACCATCCCTTTTTTGATGTGAAAATCTATAAAATCACAATGATGAACGATTACACTTTCAGCTGAACGTTCACATTTATCTCCTTCATGGCTATGAGCATAAATGATCAGTACAACTTCGTCAGGAAGACCAAGTTCCCTAGCAAGCAATGCGCCTGATACAGGATGGCGGAATTTTTTACCATACTCTCCTTTCACAACTTTTCCATCCACAACATCATACTCTAGAAGTTTTCCAACATCATGAAGCAATGCGCCTGCTATCAAAAAATCAAGATTAATATCTTCATCGCGTTCATCAAAAACTGCTTTAGCAAGATGAGTTATCCTTTTTGTATGATCAGTAAGTTTCCCTGAGTTTTCAAAAAGCAAAGTAAAAGGAACATCCTCAAGTGTTTTCCAACCACGAATATCTGATGCTTTTTTCCAAACCTGAACTACTTTATCTTTTAGTTCATCATCCTTAATCCAACTTAATTCTTCAGCAAAAACAGATTCAATCTTTTTTATATCTACCAACGAAATACCCCCAGATTGTTTCAATGTAATCCAAAAACTATGATATTAACGTTCTGACTGTTAAATAAAAAAAATTTAAATCAATGAATGATTTAATCTTTGGATTTTGAGGAGAATAACATTTCATGAAATATGATGTAGTAGCCGTTGTTTGGAATGATGCATTTGAGTTTGAAGAATCAGAATTGGATTCAGATAGTTTTGAGCTTTCACCTACTTTTCAATGTGGGCTTTTAATAGACGAAGATGATGAAAAAATAAGACTTGCGCATAGTTACAGTATTGATCATGATGAACATGATTTTATTGTTATACCTAAAGCAATTATTGTTAATAGGAAAAAATTAGGTGAATTTGATAGTAAAACTAAAAAGATAACTCTTTTTAATAATATATAAAAAAATTATTCATTCGAAATCTGATCCTAGGTAATAACCACAATAGGAGCATTCATTACCGTCGATAGGTTGATTGCAGTTTGGGCATACTCCTGAGGTATCAAAATTTTGGATTTCATCCTCTTCTATTGTAGAGCCGCAATCCGGGCAAACATAGGTATTTTCCTCGCCATTGGGGGAAGGCTTCATTGATGCACCGCAATTTGGACATACAATTTTTTTTTCCATATCCATCACATATTCCATTTATTTCAACTCCAATACTAAATACTGGTGTAGCATTTTATCTGTTCTAAAAATAATAATATATAAACTCTTTGTGGTAAAATGTCAAAAAAGCAATACATGAATAGTTGTAAAGATGAAAATGGGAAGGAGAAGAGGTGATTTAGAGGGGGTAATTGGATGGGCATTCTCTAAAAAACATCTAATTTTTTTTTTGAGGCTTCATCCCTTCCCATTTAACCTTCATTTTTAGAAATAGTTTAGCTTTTAAGTTCTTTTTTCGCATATGGGTATTCAAGGACATGTGCAACTCTTGATACATTAGTAAAAAAATAGTATTTTTTGATAAAAAACCTTCTTCTGATAAGGGTTGTACAGAAACCTTTAATAATTTATAATAAAAAAATATAAATTAGAAAATAAAATAAAGCTGGTGTTCGATGAACTTTAACTCTAGGAGAATTAGGAAAATAGATGCAATAATAGTAGTAGCACTGATAATTATATCAGCTGTAATACTTTTTGAAGCAGGATATTTTCCAGAAGAAACTGAAAAAGAAACACCAGAAATGCGTTTTATAAAAGATAATGAAAAGAACACACTCATCTTAGTTTTCATCTCAGGTGAAGATTATAACTGGAATGAATTCGAAATACAAGGGAATTGTGATACTTCAGATTTGTCAGGTAGTGTTGATCCAAATGATATGATTAAAAATTGTTTCGGGAAAATTGTTATAATATATAAACCCACAGAAGAAATTATTGGTAGTTGGGTTTTTGAGGAAGAAAAACCTCCAGGCTCAATATTTCTACCAAATAAACAAGTAGTATCTCCAGAGGATGAGGGATCTCATTATAACAAGCTCTTGGTGAATCGTGAATGGTGGACATGGACAAGTGTTTTTGATAAAGATAGTGATTTAGCTGGTTGGACTATAACTATTAGTTTCATGCATCTAGCAAGAGGTGATCTTATGGCTACATTGAAACCTGATGCAATGGTTTTAACACTTCATAGCCCTGATGGAGAAGAATACGGTGGTATCATAAATAAGGAACGCGGTCTTGGTCTTTTAAATAAACCAACATTACAGGCAGGTTCACCTGGTGTAGATATTAAATTTGAAAAATCATGGGTTGAAGGAACTGCATCTGAAGATTGGAAGATATATGCAGTAGATAACGACATAGATGCAAATCATGACATAATTGTAGATGTAAATTGTCATGTTGAATCAGATCCTATCTGGACGAGTAAAGGACTTTTTGATAAAGGAGATAACAGCATAGCAAGCTATATTTTTACAGGAGTTGAGATGACTGGAATCATTAAAATTGATGGAAAAGAACACAATGTTAAAGGTATCGGTCATCACCATCATACCTGGTCAAATGGTTTGTTAAAATCATTTATTAAAGGCTGGGATTTCTGCCATATGAAACTTGACAATGGATGGAATATATACTACAGTAAATATCATTTGATAACATCCGAAAGAAGTCTATCTGATACTTCAAAAATAAACCCATATACTAACGTTATTGTAACAGCAGATAACGGTCATACTATAACTGAACTTAAAAACATACAGATTCAAACAGATTCAAAAACAATTTTTGGAAATGTTAAAATACCTACAAATATAAACATTCAAGCAGAACCAGATATAACTCAGACTTTGTTGAAAACCTATGGAATAAAACTTAATATTGATGTTGAAACAGATAATATTTATGAAAAAGTTTTCAATAGTGTTCCAAAAGTAGGAGTTAATATTGGACGATCAAATATAGATGGCAATCTAGTTTGGACTGAAGATAACAAAAATTATGATGTAGATCTAAAAGGAACAGGTTCTCTTTGGACTATGAGACATTAAAAAAAAATATTATTTTTTTATTTCAACATCCCCAGTATCAGCATCTACTTTTATTTTGTCACCAGTTTTTATTTTTTTAATATCAATCTTGTCTACACAGGGAATACCAGATAGAATTGCACCCGTTGCTACAATGGTTTCTGTTTCCTCGTTAATGATGGCTTTAGGTCCCACACCATTTTTTGCAAGACCATAAATAACATAGCTTCCCACTGTTGATCCTTTTCCACATGGAAAAACAAGGATTTTATCTTTGATGTTTTCTCCTTCAAGAGGATTTCCTTTTTCAATGATAATACCGGTTTTAGGGTCAACATTTCCATAAAATCCAATCGGTTCCTTGGATACTATTGCTTCCCCTTCTGCTTTCCCTGGACTAATGGTTCTTCCTTTCATAGCTGCCCCTCCACAAGTTTATCAATATTTTGAAAAGCTACTTTTTGTTTACAGAAACCTGGTAAATATTTCGCTGCTTTGCCACTATTAACACCAGTGGTATGATACCCCATCTGCTCAATTGGGCTTACAACCATACAGGTATCAGCTACAATGTTACCTCCAGCTTTTACTATAATATCATTATAACCCATGCGTTCAGCTGCCTCTTTGACCATACGGCTTGTACAAATCCAAACAGGTTTTTTAAGTTTCTTTCCCTCAAGTTTTTCTGAAAGTCTTGATATTTCTTTTAGCGAGGCATGAGGGCATCCCAATATCACAATGTCAGGATTATTCCCAGAGCTGAGTTCTTTATAGGCATTGTCAATATCTTTTTGTGTAACCGTTATCTTTTCAAGATTTTTTTTATCAACCTGATCTGCTTCAGGTGTCAGATCTTTAACATGATAAATAGCTACAGCTCCGCTAGCTGCCATAGCCGCACCAAGACTTTTGAGTTGATCAGTATCAGCGTTTTTTATACCAGTAAAATAAGGAATCTTGTTTTTTACTTCTTTACCAACAATATAGCCCAGTGCACCGAAATCAGAGTTAAAATTTACATCTGCTTCAACTTTTATTTCATAATCCGGCTGACGGTTCTCCCAGAGATGAAGACCATAATTTGCAGTCCTGCCACATAATGCAGCTGCAAGAGCACTAGGTCCTCCTTCTCGGTTTGTACGAGCACCGATAACACTGTTTGAAAAACTAACTGCACTGCTTTCACTCCATGCAATATGCTCTCGGAAACGTGGTAGATTCCCTGCAAGGTATGGTGTGCAAGTACTAGTTACAACGATTCCCATTTTTTTAAAAGCATCCATAATACGAAGCTGATTTTTTGCAAAATCTTTTGGAAAACCAAGTTTTTTCCAGTTTTCCAAATCCATACCAGCTGGATTAAGATAAGTTAAAACCTTAACTTTAGCATTTTTACCAGCCATATCTTCAAGGAATTCTGTTCCCGGGTCACCAATTGATTTATAGGAGACTCCTGCAACCTGAACTGATCCAACTGGTATCATCTTATCAGCACCATAGATCTCACCAAGTCGAACAAGCAATCTAAACATTCGTTCCATTACTTCGCCTTGTTCACCATCAAGGATTTGTTCTTCTTTTTTTGTAAGATACATAAATAATCATTTCTCCCCTTAAATAAGAATATTCTCTCTTTTTGTTAATAACAAAATCGTTATTTTATTGTTTTTGTTATATTGCATTATGTTTCTAAATAACTAATTAGAAATTCATCCCATTTTGTATCCAGTAAAAACTCATGTTCTCCATATGATTTAGGAAGATTTCCACTGTAACCCGTATAATAATTATATAATCTCATTGTTTCCGGAAAATGAATGCTAAGACCGTGTGCTCTGTCAATATCTGTTTTTTTTATTTCTGGAATGGTCTTGTTCAAGTTTTCAATTACATCATCGCATAATTTTTTTAGATAATCTTCATTTGTATTATTTTTTAAATTATCAACAAAATCATATAGGTCAACAAAGCAATCATAAGCAAAAATTTCAAAACTATATCTTGTATATATTATCCATAGTTTTTTGAATTTACAATTACATTTACCATATTCAATTGTTTGGTTTCTTGCTTTATTTACTGTTTTTTTGGTTTCCTCTGTCGATATATGTAATAAGAGATATTCTGAAAGATTATCAACAGAATTTTTTAAAGTAACAATTTTACTATTATCGATAACAGCTGTTGAGGTATGGTGTTTAACTGTATGTAAAGCTTTGATTGAAAGATTATTAAAAAACCTGTTTAACCAGGGTAGTTTTTTATTTTTGTATTCTTCATAATAATAAAAAGATTCAGGATCCAAATTTTCTGGTGCTTTACATGAAAATTCAAGGGGTGTCATAGAGGTATTGTTATGTAGATCTCGTAATGCATCTGTAAACTGTGGAATTACAGTTTTTTCCGGAAAACAGTCTTGCATTCCAATAATATAATCAACTTTATCTCTAAGCTCATATGCAAATTCGATCATACCATTTGCACATGATACAAATAAGACATCAATTATTGAACCAGTTTTTTCATTAACTTTTCCAAAAACTTCCGCTAGTTTAGGGATAGATACTCCACTACTTCCATCTGAACTATCGCGTATACAAAATTCTTGCCAACCTCTACCTCCTGAAATATGTGGGATCAATGCATAATTTTCTGCAGGATAATGATTAATAGTTTTTGTACAGAAAATTTCTAATGTATTGGGGTTACTTGTATCAACTTCATCCGGCCAATTAAAAACAGAGTTAAGATTTATTTTTTTACCTGTTTTATTAATATAAATTATTTCTGAATCCCCTGTTTCTAATCCATCAAAACATACAACTAAATTTAGGTCTTCATTCGATCCTATTTTTGTGAGGTTTCCAAACATATCTTCTTTGTAGATATACATTGGGTCATTATCATAGCATAAATAATACATCACAGTCCATTTTTTAATATCTTTTTCATTAGAGGAGATTTTTATACTTTTTTTATCAGTGTTAAATTTTTTTCCAAAAGTAACATTTGAAAACAAAAAAATCGCAATTAGAAGTATTGCCAACAATTTATAGTTCATTTTTATCAATATGTTATATAATCATATATTTATAAATCTTAAGTATTGGATAACATTCAAATTTGTTGATTCTATAATTAGATAAATCATAATTTTTTCTCTAAAAGCTTACAGTTTTTGATTACTTCATCTATTTCTTTTTTTGAAGCATTATTTATATGAATTCCACCTACTGCAACCACGACCTTTTTATATTTCCTGCAGGCTTTTTCTGCAATAGGCTTTATAACAATATGGTCCTTATGAGTTCCATATTTTAAAATCTGGCATTTTTTATTTGGTACGCATAAAATAGTTGTACCAATATGGGATTTCTCCCCGCCACCAACAATTATTAAAAGATCATCTTCAATTTTTTGTTTTTTAAGCCAAACTTTGGTTTTTCCATTACCTGAGGTAATCATCCAAATCAACTTTTTTGTAGGTTACTGTTTCATATTTTTCTTTATCTATATCAGATGGAATGGTTGCATCAACACCGACTTTTGCAGTACGTGTTTTTTTACCAGGCTCATGAATACCAGATGGATCTAATGAACTACCAGGTTGGTCTTTTTTAACTACAAGGTCTTTATCTGCTTGAAAACGAGTGGCTATAGCCCATTCAACCGCCTCAGGATCATAAATATCTACATCTTCGTCAACTATAACCACATGTTTCATACTTCCATGTCCTAAAAATGCTGCATCAATAGCTTTTTTTGGGTCATCAGGTTTTTTCTTTTTAATTTGTACTATTCCATGTAGCCAGCTGCCGCCACCGATGGTTACAAGTACATTTTTACAGTCACAAACTTTGTTCACCTCATTGTAAATAGTAGGCTCTTTGGGCATTCCCATAAGTGTTTTATGTTCCAAACGACCCGGGATCAAAGCTTGATACATTGCATCTTTTCTATGAGTGATACAGTCAACTACAAACACTGGTTCTTGACGTTCGAAATCACGAGTTTCAGTTAAATCAACAAATGGGCCTTCCTTGTCTAATTCACGTGTTAAACGTCCTTCAAAAACAAACTCTGACTCCGCTGGAACCTCCAAGTCTTTTGTTTTACATTTAACCATTGGTGTTTCATCAAGGGCATTAGCGATACTAAACTCATCAACATCAGCGGGAGGTCCTAATGATGCTGCAACCATCACAGGGACACTGTTACCTATGCATACAGCCATCTCAAGATCTTCATCGATTTTATCATAAGTAGTACGAGTCTGTCTTTTTTTTATAAGACGTGCAGTAAAACGATTTTTTCCTACTTGCATAAGGCGATGATAACTAACATTACGGCCAGAATCAGGATCTTTAATAGTTGCAACCGTAGCAGAACCATACCGCCCGCCATCACCTTTTAAATGATACAGAATCGGAATCTTATCTAGATCAGGTTTATCAATCACGACTTCTTGACAAGGAGCATTATTTACAATCTCAGGTTTTTTTGGATTATTTAAAGCATCAGCAAGTTTAAACAAAAGTTCTTCTTTTTTTGTTCCCAATCCTTCAGCTATGATATCACGGTTGCTTGTGATACCTGAAAAAACTGGGTAATCAAAACCTTTAACATTATCAAAAATAACAGGTTGTTCATCAAGTGAATAAATAACATTAGCTACTTCATATTCATGTGATACTGGTTTTTTTATCCGTGTTAGTTTACCCTCTTTTTCTAGTTTTTTTAAAAAATCACGAAGGAGCATCTACCTGTTACCATCCCTTCTTGCGCCAACCACGGTTTTCACGGTTTGAAAACCTTCTTTTTCAATAGCTGTTGCAACTTCATCCTGAAGATCACGACCAGGGGTTAAAGCTATCATATTTCCACCAAGTCCTCCACCAGTTAGTTTTGCTCCATAGGCTCCATGATCACGTGCAAGTTTAACAAGAAAATCTAGTTCTTTACTAGAGACATCTATCTGCTGAAGGAGTTTATGGTTTTCATCCATTAGTTTACCTATTTCTTTTATATCCTCATTTTGAAAAGCATCTTTAGCTAGGTATGCTATGTTTTCAGCTCTATTGAAAATTTCTTTGTATTTCTCAGGTTCTTTTTCTTTTCTTTCTTTTACACCAGCAACAGCTGCAGCAGTATCTGCTACTTTCCCAGTATTACCTATAACTATTTCAACTGGTCTAGCAACAGAAATAGGATCTATTACTTTCCCGTCTTCTTTTTGAAACCAGATGAGTCCTCCAAAAGTTGATGCTGCGTTATCAACACCAGAGGGTGTTCCATGATATCCTTTTTCTCCTTCATAGGCAATATTATTTATTTCTTCATCTGATAGATCTAAAGTAAAATGGTCATCTAAAGCTCTAGCTATTGCCACACAGGATGCTGCACTAGCGCCTATTCCACTAGCACAATACAAGTTACCTTCTAAAACAATATTTACTCCTTTTTTTGATAAATCCAGATTCATTTTATTGACAATGTTATCAATCGACACCTTTTGCTGATCTATCTTATCTTCCTTATACTTTGGAGTTGCTTTTCTATTATCCTCTAGATGCCATCCTGGTTTATCAGATTCCTCAACTTTTGCCACAGTATACTTTCCTATTGCGGAAACAATAGATGGTACACCATAGACTACAAAATGTTCATTAAACAAAATAGCTTTTCCAAAACCTATACCCTCGCCCGTCATAAAACATCACATATTATCTGAGATTTCTTCGGTATATTCTCCATTTTTTTTTGCATTCCTGAAATACCATAAACAGTATATGATTTTTATGTTTAATAAAACCAACATATTTTAAAAAGTTTTTTTAGGTTTCACCTCTGTTAGTGAAGCAAAAAAACCTGCAACACCCATCGACATATCAGTTATTAAAAAACCCAAGAGTGATACAACAAAAACTTCAGCACCGCCCACATCATATAGGGTTGTAAAAATAAAAACTGCAGCAAATTCTCTTGTTCCTATCCCTCCAAAACTGATTGGTATAAAACTTATAACATTAGCAACAGTAAACAGTAATAAAAAATGCAGATAAGGAATCTCTAAATTCAACGCTATTACTAAAATGTAATATTGACTAAAAATTAAAATCCATGTTGTAATCCCAAGAAGAAACGGAAAAAATAAATTACGTATTTTTGGAAAATCTTCATAAAATGTTCCAACAAAATCATTTAAAATATTTTTAGCTTTTTTTGGAACAAAATATTTAATTAAAAACCCTAAAATTTTTTCTCCTCTGTTCTTATTTACAAAAAACAATATGAAAACAAAAAATGTTACAACCCAGATTATAACACCATAAAAAACCTGAGGAAGAGACGTTGATATAAGTAACGCCCCAAAAAGTAGCATAATATAAAGCGAAGATGTGTGAACCGCGGTTTCCATAAATGTATTTATGAAAAGTTTACCATATGGTTCACCAGTTTTTTCTTTCATATATGGTATACGAACCATTTGACCTGTGTAACCTGGTGTTATACATCCATAAAACAAGCCTATAAGAAGAATTTTTAATGATTTAAAATAACTAAGTTTTATTTTCTGCTCTTTTTGTATTAGCCTCCATGCATAGTTTCTAATTAAAGCACGAGGTATTGTTATACACAAAGATAAAACTATGAAAACAGGTTTAACTGCAAGAAAAGCTTCCTTAATATCCTGCAAATCTAAACTATATATCACATATGTAAAAAGAATTAAACCAATTATAGGAAGAAATTTTTTCGCATGTTTGAAAATTTTTAATTCCATTTATAGTAGGGATAACCTATTGTTTTTTATGTATTCTCATAATTTTTTATCCTTTTTAGTTTGTACAAAAATTTATTTATAACATATCTTTTTAAAACCATATATAAAGGAAGATATCTAACATGGGGGATTTTTACAGAAAATATAACAATTTTTACTGGAGGATCATAGATTATCTATCATATAAAATTGAAAAAATAGGGCAGTTTTACGAGAAAAATATTGGCAATCAATATATCAAAGAAAGCCAGTTTTTTGATATCTCAAAATCAAAAAAAATACTACATATCGGATGTGGATCATATCCTTTAACAGCTATCATACTTGCAAAAAAATTTAATAAAAAAGTATCTGCAATAGACCGAAATCCAAAAGCTGTTGAAAAAGCAAAAAAAATAGTTAAGAAAAAAAACCTTCAAGATAAAATCAATGTTTTTTGTGCTGATGGGAAAAACTATCAAATAAATGGATATGACACGGTTATAATTTCAGGTTGTACAATTCCTTTTGAAAAGATTATGTTAAATGTTTTTAAAACAACAGAACCCGGTAGTAGAATTATTTCAAGAGTTTCATCAGATGAAAAACAAAAAATCAATGATATGATTCATTGTTTTGAGAATATTTCAGTTTTAAACCATATAGTTAATTGTTCTTTTCCATTTAAATGGGATTCCTACATGTTTCATAAAAAATAATTATTTTATTTCTGTTTAATGTTTATATAAAATAAATCCTTTTTTGTTTTTTAGAATATTATAATGAAAAACTTAAACTCCAAGATTAAAAAAATTATAAATTTTTTTCCAATTGTTGGATTAATAATCTTAATCTATATTTTATCAACTATTGATCTTGCAAAAATTTTAGAGGTTTTTTCTAAAATTAATCCTTTTTATTCTTTTTTAGCTTTATTCTCAGTATTACCTGTGGTTTTACTTTCAAATATTCAATGGCAGATTCTTCTTAAAAAACAAAAAATCAATGTCAGTTTTTTTTATTCTTTAAAAAACATTTTCATAGGTTATTTCTATGGTTTTATTACACCCGGAGGCTTTGGGGCGTATACTCGTTCGTTGTATCTGAAAACGGAAAGTGGTTGTTCTCTTCCTAAATGTGTTTCAAATATTATTATTTTTAACACAATAGATTTTCTTTCACTTCTTCTGCTGGGGATATTTGGGGGTTTAATACTTGGTAGTTTATTTCCATCTATTTTTTTTGCTTTAATCTTTGTGTTTATTATAGTTGTTTTTTTGTTTTTGTTTTTTCTTAAAAAAGATACATCTAAGTTTTTTTTCAAAAAAATCATACAAAAACAGTTTTTTTCAAATTATAAGGATAGACTCTCTGATTCTATAGATGATTTTTATCGTGATCTACCTGGTTTTAAAGATGTTTTTTTGCCTTTTTTGATATCTGTTTTTGGTTGGTTGGTTCGTTTTTCTATTTTCTTTTTGATTTCAAGATTGTTTTTGGTTGATGTAGAGTTTTATTATTTTATTTTAATTGTAGCTGTTGCAAATTTTGTGGGCTCGATACCTGTATCTATTTATGGGTTGGGTACTCGTGATGCTGCTTTGATTTCTCTATTGTCTGTTTTTGGTGTTTATCCTGAAAAAGTTTTGGCATTGTCTTTGTTTTGGTTTGCTGTTATCTGGTTGTGTCCTAGCGTTATTGGAGCGTTGATTACTTTTTTTGAAACACGTTGTGTTAAAAAATCTGTTTTATCTGGGGAAAAAGTTGAGAATTTTACTCGTTATATGGAGAGATATCCTGAGTTGTATAGACATCTTGTTTCTTATGTTGAAAAATATTTAGATAAAAAATCTAAATCATCTGTTGTTCTTGATTTAGGTTGTGGACCGGGTTTGCTTTTAAGGGAAATGGAAGATTTGATTTATATTTCTGATATGATTGGTTTAGATAAAGATTTTAAAATGCTTGAAATGGCTAAAGAAAAATCCAAAAAACCGGTTTTTATTCAAGGTTTTTCTGATAATATTCCTTTAAAGGATGATTCTTGCGATGTGATTGTTTCTCGTTTTAGCCTTACTTATTGGAATAATCCTTTAAGATGTTTTTCTGAGATAAAACGTGTTTTGAAACCGGGTGGTTTTTTTGTTTTAGAGGCTCTTAATCGTGATTTCTCTTCTTGGAAACTATTTCTTATACGAATTCATATGAGTTTTAAGTTTGCCGGATCTGATGTTGTTCGTTATCATGTTAAGGCTTATGATTCAGCCTTTAGGAAGAGGGATATTTTGAAACTTTTAGATGATGAAGGTTTTATTGTTAAAGAATCAGAGGGTAATGTTTCAGATTGGAGATTTATTTTTGTTGCAAAAAATATTAATAAAAAGATTTTTAAACAAATAATATTATATTATTTTTTGATTTGTTTACTAAATTTTTTTTGGGAGGTGTAAACAAAAATTATGAAAAAAGAAAAAATATGTGCAATTTTGTTTGCAGTGGTTTTGTTAGGTGTTGTTTTTATACCTGCAGGTAGCAGTATTAAAAAATTAAATATTTCTGATATTAGTTCTGATGATGAAGATACTAAAATTTATCTTTGTAGAGTAGAGCATTATCTTGAAATTGTTGCAAAAAATAATACTAGTGATTTTTTTGTTAAATATGCTTTTCCACCAGATTATTTTTATCAAGTTCCTATCTATTTGCAAATTTTGAATGGTACAACCTCTGAGATTATCGGTTATAAAATTGAAAATGACACAGATAAATCTCCTAATAAATTTGTAAATTTTAGTTTAACAGGTATGGAGAAAAATGAACATCGTATGATACATTTCACAGTTTGGGTTTTACTTAAAAATTATAGTTTTGATGATCTTCCTGAATCACAAAGTTTTCCAAATATTTCCAAGCTTCCAGATTATACAAAAAAATGGTTGGTTGAAACAAATTCTTCTCAAAAAAATAATATTTTTATCCGTATGAAATCGTTTCGTTTTAAACTTTTTAACAATGATCTAATTAGTTATACAAAAAAAGTTTCTACATTTATTAAAAATCATAGATACTTGTTGTTTCTTATACAGTTAAAGTTTGGTTTCTTTTTTTCTCAGGATGCAGTTACAACTTCATTTATCAATGGTGAAAATGTTGGAAGAAGCCATCTAGCTTGCGCTCTTCTAAGAAATCAAAACATTCCAAGTAGAGTTCTTCTTGTGAATAATGATCAAGGATTTTGGACTCAAATGCATTATATGGTTGAATATTATATTCCAGATTATGGTTGGGTGTTACTTGATACTACTGCTGGAGAGACTCCGTACAATACTAACAGGCAGATTATCAATCGTATTTGTTACCCAGAAGATGAAAATAATACTAAAACAGATTACATTTTTAGGTTTATGACTCATGAGGAGCGTTGGATGTGGTTTAGCAGTCCATTAGTTGAACCATTGTATATCGATTGTGATAATGGTAGTAAATCTCAGATGTTTTATGAAAACACTGTTGAAACCTGTGAACTTGTTGCTGATGCATGTTTTGATTGGACTACACACATGTTTAACAAATATCAAAATTATCTTGGAAGAAATCTTAGCGGTTCAAATGAAATATTTTTTGATAATGCTGTAGGTTTTCAATGGAATGCTATTGAGAATCTTAACAATGGCGATTCATTACAGTATTATTATTTTATAGAGCGAGCCTGTGAGGAATACAATAAAATAACTGTTTAAAAAGAAGGGTTTTTTGTATTTGAATGGAGAAACAAACAATGTTTATAAAAAAATTAAAGGCTCTTTGTTAATTTTTATAATAAACTTTTTTGTTTTTTCTCTGGGTTTTATATCTTTGATTATTTATATTCAAATAATTTTTTTCTTTTTTGATTTTCAACAAATTTTGCATGTTTTCTTTTTACCTTTTTTTATAACATTTGGATTGTATCTCACAGTAATTTATCAGTTATTAATCTCAGGGTTGATAATACATGTTTTTAATATAAAATATAAACCTGGTGTTTATCCATATAATTTTCAGAATAGTATGTCTTTTCGTTGGATTCTTGTGTGTATTCTTTATAATCCGCTTAGAAAAATTATTGAAATCATTCCTGTTGGTAGTATGAAATATGTTTATCTTAGATTGCTTGGTATGAAAATTGGTGAAAACACGCTGGTTGGTGGAACTATTAAGGATCCGTGTCTTACTGAATTTGGTGATAATGTTACCATGGGTGAATACTCAATTGTGTATGGTCATATCCAGGATTTTGAGAATGAAATTATTTCTATGGATAAAGTAAAAATTGGGAATAATTGTGTTATAGGTGCTGGTGTTATTATTATGCCTGGTGTAACTTTTGAGGATAATGTTAAACTTGCAGCGGGTGCAGTGGTTCCTAAAGGTAAAACTTTGAAAAAAAACACTGTTTATGCTGGTGTTCCAGCTAAAGAAATTAAGAAAAAAAAATTAGATTAGATTTTTTTTTGTTGTCTACAGGTTTATAAAATTGTTTGGTAGTAGTGTCTGTAATATTTCAATGATTTTTTGGTATAGATTCTGTAAAAAAATACTCCATGGGTTTTCTATTGATGATGATTTTTTTATACTTACACTTACACCTATGTTTTTTGTTTCATCATTTGAATCTACAGTTATTGTTCCAGAGTAATCATTTCCTTTCTGAAGTTGTTCTGTATCTAATGTAACTGTTACTGTATCGCTTTGTCCTCCGTTTAAAGAACCAGATGTTTTACTAAGGCTTATCCAGTTTTTGTTATCGGATGCACTCCAGTCTAGTTTCTGCCAACCGTTTTCATCGAAATCAGCAAGGTTTTCAACTGAGAATGTTTTAGATGGGTTTTCATCCTGTTTTACTTCACCAAAGCTAAGTGTGGATGGTGAAACACTTATTTCTGGTTCATATAGTTCTTCATTGTAAGTATCTGTTATTTTAAACCAGACTTTTGCGTTATTGATTCCATCACCCATGGTTGTATAGTAACCTTGAGAATCAGGACCCGATGTATCATCACCTGTTAGTTCACCAGTTATAAGATTGTATGTTCCATGATAGATTGCAGGTCTGTAATCTGGTGTTTCTTGATCTTTTCCTCCACCTGGGTAAGCGCTAACATCTGCTAGGTCATCTTTTAAGATTATTCCTTCTTCAAGGAATTTATCGTTATCCATTAATTTTAGTGTAACTTCAATTGTTGATTTATCTGTGTAAAAAATATGTTCTGCTTGTGGTTCCCATGTGTAATCTGAATTATAACCGAAACTTCCAAGATCTTCTGTCCACATGTTATAGTTGAATTGTTGTTTTGTTTCACCCGAAACTATAGCTCCTGCACGATAATACCATTCAGGTTTGTTAAAAGGTGGTTCTATTGGATCAAAATCTCCTCTATCAGGATCGTTTGTGATTTCTTTTATTGTGAATGTGATTTTTTCCTCTGTTTCACTTGGTGGTCCATGATAACCATTTACAAAACATGCTGAGTAACCGACGCTGCTGCATCCGTATTCGATGTACATGTAACCATTATCTCCCCAACCAGGACCCCAGCTGTTTTTAATAATCCAAGCACCATCTGATCCCATGTTATCATCCCATCCGACAATTGTTATTGCATGGTTTACATTTCCTGAAGCATGATCATCATAGACATAGCTTCCATCATAACTACTCCAGTCATTTGTAGCTTTAACAGCTGCTGATACAGGACCATAATCCATTATTGCTTGTTTTATATCCTCTGTTGGTGGAACGCTTCCTTCACCACCTATAAAAGCCCAATCTTCAACTATGTACTGATGATCATAAGGTCCACCGCAGGATTCATCAGATTCACTATACGGAAAATTATCCTCTAGTACTGCTCCAAATCCTCCGCATCTTCCTGTTTTATATTGATGGTAGTTATGAGCCCACCATCCGCCGTCACATCCCCATCCATCACGGTTGCAGCTAACAAGCCATTGCTCGGAGAGATCCACTGTTATTCCTTCACGTATTTTTATAGCACTTTCAAGTGGTGCCACGGTTCCAAAAGCCCAACAGCTTCCACAATTACCTTGATCTTTTACTGGTGTTACTCCGCCTTCATCACGCCAGTCAAAACTTGATGGTTGACCAGCGGAGGTTGTCATAAAATAAAATTTCACATCCTCCCACCAATCCTCCGTGGGGTTAAATCCACAGAGGTCTTCAATACTTCTTCCATCTAGTAAATCTTGTTCTTCTTCTGCTTTAACATTGGTGTTTACAAAAAAACTGCCTGTTCCTGCAGCTAGCATTATAAAAACTGCTGCAAAACATATTGTTCTTTTAATTTTTTTATTTTTCATATTTTTTTACCTCCCTACAAAATTTTTATATTAATATTTTCAAGAAAAATTATTATTTTTTCAAAAAATGGGAATTGTTTTAAAAAATTAAATAAGAAAACATTGTTAATATTGCTTGATTTTTTAACTTCTACTTCATCAGATATTTCATTGCTGTATTCATGGAATCCTGCGTTATACCAGTCTTTTACTTTTGCTGTGATTGTGTATGTTCCTTTGTTTTCATATGTATGGGTTTTAGATACAGTGGTTTCACCGTTCATTATTTGGTCTTTATCATCCCAGAAACCTGTGTCAGTTGTTGTTCCATCACCCCAGTCTATTGTGACGCCTATGTAATCTCCTTGACCTGAGGTGGGTCTATAATCTGGATCCTCTACATCCATGTTTAGTGTTATTTTTTTTCCATCTTTGTTTATTTCATAATCTGTTATAGTTGGTGCCGTGTTATCATAAGATAGATACCAGTTGTCCTCTAGTTTGTCTTCTTCTGTTGTTGTGTTCCATTTTGTGCTAAGCCATCCTTTGTTTTTATATTCACATTTTAAAACGATTGAGTTTATGAATTCTTCAGAGTCACCGCCTATGTTATGCCATGCGGGACAGAACCATTCGCGTGTGGGTGTGAAATCAAAATATATTGTCCCCTGTTGGTCATCATCTCTACCGGGTCGGTCTTCTGTTTCATTGTACCATCCTTCATCATTTTCTGGTGTTATACTTGCCCATGAACCACATCCATAATGTAGATTTACCCTGTCTATTGAAAAATTCCAATAATCTTGTTTTAAGCTTCCTTCAACGAGTTCCCAGTTGGCTTGTAATCTTATTGTTTGTCCTATCTCAAAAATTGTGTCGCTTATTATTGAGGGTGTGTTAAAAGTTATATCTACATAGTTTTGATCAGGATCATCTATGTATTCCATTTTCATAGAACCTATATCTACTGTTAAAATATCATTATTGTTTTCTTGAGATATTGTTTCTGTTGAGTTGGCTTGGACATTAAAAAAAGTCAATGATAGCATCAAAAAAGCAGTAAGAGCTAAAATACTCTTATTTCTAATTTTATGTATAATACTGCCCCCTTTTTAATCCAAACTTATAATGTAACAATTTTTATATAAATATTTCTGAAAAA
>CAYLLH010000078.1:0-2527 GCA_964384785.1 uncultured Thermoplasmatales archaeon
AACTGGTGTACCGGGCATCATGATATCAAGTAGTATTAAATCTGGTTTGGTTTCATTTAGTTTTTCGAGGCATTGATCTCCATCAATTGCTGTTATTACATTGTATCCTTGGGGTTCGAGTATCATTTTTACTGTTGATCTTATGTCTTCCTCATCATCCACTACTAGTATGGTTTTCGTTTTTCTCACCCTCTTTTTTTATATATTTTTTTTAGTCCCATCTCTTCATTTGGGTTGTATTTAAAGAATATTATTTTTGACTATAAACTTTTGGTTTTTTTTATCTATAGTTTAGATTTTTTTTGTTATTTTTACATTTCGAGTTTTTTTCCAGGTAATCTTTATATAACAAATTTTGCGAAGTGTTAACACGATGCTTGGAAATTGGGTGAAATTTGAAGGGAAGCTAACAAAACAACAAAAAACAATAATCAAAACAAGTATTTTCTTGATAATAGCAACAATTCCATTTATTTCAGCAGCTAGCCAAATGACCATGGAGCAATTCCTAGATTCTTTTGAAAACCCAGAACACTACATAAGCATTCAAAATGATAATTTGATAAAATCAGCATCTCAAAAAGAAGGATACATGATAATACAGAGATCATCCTGCCCTGATTTTGAAATCAAAGAAAATGATGAAATAATATATTTTGAATCAGACGGTGAAATTAAATGTAGTACAGTAATCCATTCATCAAAAATAGGAACAATAAAACACTACTACACAATAAACCAAGACCATACAGAAGAAGAATCAGTTTATGAAAACCAAATAATTGGAAAAGTAATAAAAACCATGGATGACAACCTTTGGAATACTATATCAATCAGAACATGGGATATATCAATACATCAACTAAACATAAACAACATCGGAAAACAAAATTAAACACGTTTATCATCTATTTTTTCAGAGGAGCCGCAAGCATTAAGCAGGTTTTTTAAAGCCTCATGATACTTTTCACCTTTGGAATCCAAAAGTTTTTTAGCATAACTGCTTAGAAATTCACCGGATTCAACTTCTACATCTGAAAAACGCCATTTTTCATCTTTTCCTTTACCAAAAACTGTAAGAAAAGCAAAAGCAATAGATCTAGCTTTCATATTATCAGGATGTTTTTTTGTAACAGTTATAGCTTTCTTTTTACCTATTGTTTTAAATGTTCTAGCTATCCGGTCAGCAAAACCAGCTAATTCAGGAAGAGAATCATAAATAGGAAGACTACTCAGAGCATTTTGTTGTTCTTTGTATTCAAAAATTGTTTCAATAATTTTGGATGGTGGATCATCAAGTTTAAAAAATTTTTCAGCAACCTCATCATCACCAGTAAGATGTTTCAGATAATCAAGACCAAAATCATCCCAGAAACGTTCAAGGACACTATTAGGAGTGGCATTATCAAAAACTACTGCACCATCTACCCTTGAAAGAATAAAATTTAAAGCATTTTTTTCGTAGTCTTTAGGATCCAATGCATCAATAAAAGCTTCCATGTTTTGATCATAAGATTTTTTGTTTAAAACAAAAATTTTTTCATCAGACTCACGAAGAGTACTCATACGTTCTTCCATGTTATTAACAATAAAATCATAATCTTTTAACTCACCAGACAAGTAATCATCTATAAAACGTGTCTTCTGATCAACAGAATTATCATCTTTTAAAACACTTCCAATAACGTTTATTTCAAAATCATCAGAGATATTCGGATGAACCATGTATTTACTTATCTCAAAAACAATGTTTTTTTTAGAAGCATTGGCACATTTGTCGCATAATGCAAAAGAAAAATCTGCCGTTTTCCAGTAAACATGGACATAATTTCTGTCCACTCTTTTTTTCTTTTTAACAATATCAGAGTTTAAATGTTTACAGTAGACCACATCATTTTTTTTATTTGTAAAAATTTTATTAGATGAAACAAAATCAATAAAATCACTGGGAGGGGAAGGTTTTTTACCAGTTGACACAAAACCTTTATCCCAGGAGTAAACATGTAGACCCTTTTTTAAAACAATATCTTTAATACCTAAGAGTCTAAGAACCGGGTTATCATGATGTTGAATAGCTATAAGTTTTTCTTTATCAGCTGAACCACGTTTTGCATATGCTACCTTACCATCAGGTAGTTCAGCAACCGCAAGATAAGGTGCTTTCTTGGAGTGAGCTAAAAGAAGGGTACCTGCTACAGCAGCAGACAGACCACGTTTTTTAGAAAATTTTTCAAGTTTTTTCTCATCATCAACAAATTTCTGTACTTTCTCAATTTTTTTACGTAGTTTTTTAAAATATTTCTCAGAGGTTTTATCTTCATACTCTGGAATAATTAAAAAAGGGTTTTCTTTTAGTTTTTTAGCGTTTTCTACAAGGTGTTTCTCCATTGATTTAGATGCAGTTCGAGCAAATGTTCTAACTTTGCGAGGTTTTTTTACCATAATCTATTTACAAAAAAACGTAAAACAATTTAGGGTTAAAGAAAGTTACCATTCAAAAAAATTGTCGAAGGTTTTTTAAAACCAG
>CAYLLH010000079.1:0-2526 GCA_964384785.1 uncultured Thermoplasmatales archaeon
CCGATGTCAAGATGAACGACTAAAAGCAGGGATGACCATGGGGGAGACCCGTACGAGCCTGTAAACGGATGCCCGTCAATTCATTGATGGGAGGTTCACCTAAAAATTCTAACTATTTTTTAACCCATTTTAGGGCATCTTCCCTGAAAAATAATATTAACTATCAAAATAATTAATGTAAGATTAGGCGGTGCAGGTCCTTTTAACTTCCTCACCACCTTTTGATTGGAACTCTCCTTTCCTGCATCGCCAGCCTTCTCCCTTATTTTTTCCAAAAAAATTATATGTTTATTGTGTGATACATATATTGGGGAAAATATAATATTGGAGGTTTTAAAAAACTTTTTTTGAACCTCAGACCGGACTCTCTTTGATATTGTATTTTTCCCCAAATACTTTTAATTATAATAGTTTTTTGGTCAACAAAAGTTTTTGTGTTTTCTCCCGATGCAACAGGAGAGTTGAATATTTCGTAAGGGTTAAAAACAAATAGTCTATACAATCTATTTACTTCATTTCGTAATGGGATTGGATGAGGTGATTGAGAAGATGGTTGATGACAAAGATATTTTTGGCAAGATAGTAGGAAGGCAAGTAAAGGTTCTTTATAGAGATGAAGAACAAACTAAAAAAGTCACTGGGACTTTAAATCATGTAACTGATAACTTCATTGTTGTAAATGATGTTATCGTAGGTTTAGGACCTAATTTTATTTCTTTGATTCCAATCAAAGAAAGCCCACTACCTAGACAATAGACTCTACGCTCTATCTGGGAGTTTAGAAGGGGGATATTATGCTATGATTATGAGAGGACACTATCTAAAAATATTCATTTTTTTTTCTTATTTAGGGGGTTATTGGTAATTGTCAAGCAATTCTTCTCAGAATAAAAAAAACTATAAAAAATCTGAGAAGAAAGAAAGTAATAGTATAAAAACCAACCAACAACATTTAAATACTTGTCAGACCCAAAAACAAAAAACTTTAAATATTTTTTCCAAAGGGTCTGACATAGGGTCTGACAACTCCCATGTTAAACGGGTAAATCTAACGTCAAGGCAATATCAAATTTTTTATTATCTAACAAAAAAATCAATGGCTCAATCTGCTATAGCAAAAAAACTAAAACTATCTAGACAAACAATAAATTCCCATGTTAAAAAACTAGAATCTTTAGGAGTAATAAAACCAATTCAACAAAATACTAAACCACGTATATATCGACCAACAGGTATCATCCCCACTACACAATGGACATTCGGAAAAAAAGGAAACATTGTACTAAGCAAAGACGCAAAAAAACCTGCACGCAGGGTGGGTAAGGTACTTAAAACGGTGAGGGATAAAAAAACTGGTCATTTCAAAGGCAAAAGAAAACCAGTTGGTGAGGGAATCCATCGTGATTATAACACTGTCATTACTCAGGATGGAAAAAAATTGCATGTGCTTCGTGTTCATAGTATAGCCTACAGTTGCAGTATTCTCCATATGCCTGCTAAAAAAGTTGGTTGGAAGGAAGTTGGTGCACCGAATGGGATGAAACAATGGGTGATGCGTCATAAGTTCACTAATAAAAAAGCAGTGATTCCTGAACTTAGAAACATTGAAGTCACTTTTATGAGACAGGAAACAAGTGGTTATAATGAATTAATCATCTATATGCCTGAGAAATACGTTTTAGAGCATGAATTAAGCAATGTAGAGCCGACTCTGAAGGAATGGGTATGGAAGGCACGAAAATGGTTTCAGAATCGTTATAAGGCTTATTTGAGCCTGCCTGTGATGTATAGGGCGATGGAGATTGCACGTGAGATTGATGAACCGTCCCTTAAAAAATATGTTCAAGACAATGGTATGCTAAAAGTTAAAACAAAACGTGGTCATGCTGTTATTGATGATTCTAAAAAAGGTTACCCTGAACGTGAGTTTACATCTGTTGAAGAAATAGAAGCTGATTTGCATTCTGCTGAGAGAATATTGGAATTGGAACAAACTGTTAGTCGTATGATGAATTCTCAGAAGGAGATGATGGAAAGTATTCAGAGGATGGCTGAGGCTCAGAAGGATTTCTTTTCTATGATGGGAACTAATCAGAAACATGATATTGAACGAAAAAAAGATAATGATGACCGGGGGATGATTTCATAGTTCAGAAAACACTTTTTTCTACATTGGAAGATAAAGAAAAGAAAGAAAAAAAAGAAGAACAATGTGAGTCTGTTGAAGAGAGTGTTGAGGAAAAACAAACTAAACCGTGTAAACAACTTAAGAAAACTAATTTTGCTTTTGTTGATTGTAAATATCGTGAGAAAAATCGTTGCACTAAGTTAGGTAAAGGTGTTGCAATTGATTGTCGTGGTGACGTTAGGTGTTGTTGGGAACGTATGTTTTGTGATTTTTTTGAAAGGAGGTGAAATAATTTTACAGAAGTCTTTGTTTGATGTCGAATATGATGAAAATAAAAATAAGCAAAATACTGGTTAGAGATGAATTGTATCCACGGCTGGATATTGATACTGGAAAAA
>CAYLLH010000080.1:0-14845 GCA_964384785.1 uncultured Thermoplasmatales archaeon
CTTTGCTGTTATCTCATATAAACTTAGAAAAAACTACTTTCCATTTTAAAAAATCAAATCTTAAAAGTAGATTAAAACTATAATTTTTCAACAGGCTAACTGTGTTTTTTATTAGATATATTCCCTTTTGTTTCTTTGTAGTGTTAACCAATCGGTTAATGTTTGTTATCTAAAACATGAGTTTTTTATATATTTATGGATTACATTAAAAACAGGTGATAAAAAAATGAAATTCAAATCAACTGAATTAATACTACCCTTAATTGTAGCTCTTTTAGCCTTCACAGGAGGTTTATTTGCAGGTTTTGTAACATTCGAAGAAGAATCTATCTCTATTTCTAATAAACAAAAAAATACAACAAATAATACTGAATCAACAACTTTAGATGATAATGGTATAAAAATTAATGAAAACAAAACATATGGTTCAGATAATAACAATAACTTATCAGTGTATCTATCTGTAGATTATCAAAATGGAACAGTTAATCATTATAACTTCTCAACCAGTGCCGATAATGTTTACGAAGTATTGATAGATGCTGCTGAAAAATTTGATTTCAAAGTAGAGGCAACATATTATGGTCAATATGGATCTTATTTTGTTGAACAAATAGGCTCAAAAACAAATGATGAAAAAAACAGGTATTGGGCGTATTATCTAAATGATAACTATGGTTCTACAGGTGCGAATTTACAAAAAATAAAAAATAATGATGAAATCAAATGGTGTTTTGAATTATCGCAATTTTAATAAAAACATAAAAGATACTGATTCAAAGAAAAAAATATATAATTTTTATAAAGGGGAATAAGGAAAAAACATGTTTAAAAAATTTGAAGATGAATATTTAAGGATAACTGCAGCATTTTTATTAATAGGAATCGGGGTTTTAGGTAGAGTATTTCTTGTAAATATATTACCAGATTCTCCAAGTTTTATATTTACTTTTAATGGTGTAACTCAACCCTTGTTTATGATTGATTTATTTTTCATAGTTGCAGTTGTTGCAATATTAAGTGGTCTAATTCTAGGGGGGATATATACTTTTATTGTACCACTTTCGGTGATGGCTATAACAGATATAATTTTAGGCAATAACTATATCTTTTTGTTTACCTGGTCTGGTTTTGCATTAATGGCATTAATAGGTTATCTTTTGAAAACCAAAAACAGTTTTAAAATCAAAAAAACACCATCAATAATTGGTTTTAGTCTCATAGGTGTTTTATTTTTTGATATTTGGACAAATTTTGGTTGTTGGCTTGGATGGTATCCTCATAACATAGAGGGTCTTTCTCTTTGTTTCACTGTTGCTTTACCGTTTATGTTCTGGCATTTACTTTCCACTGCTGTTTTACTAACAGTTATTATATTGCCCTTGACGTATCTTAATGAAAAAGAATTAATTAATTTCAATTATTCGATTAACCCTTTTGAAAAACATGTGACAACATTGTTTATATCTGTGTTAATATTTTTAGCGATATTTTCAGTGACATTCTAAAAAAAATTTTTTAAATTTTTTTTTCTTTGTGCAAAACATTTTATAAAAAAATATTTATTCCAATGCAATTAAACATGAAATATTTTCTTGAAAAAGTCGAAGAAGAAATAAAAGATTCATTAAAAAATGTTTTAGGTGAAAAACTACAGAATATTCAGTTGAATCTTGAAAAACCACCTGAAAACATGGGAGATTATGCTTTTCCATGTTTTCCTTTAGCATCAGTTTTTAAGAAATCACCTAATAGTATAGCTGAAGATCTAAAGGAGAAAATAAAAAAATCTTCAAATGTAGAAAAAATTGATGCAAAAGGCGGATATCTTAACTTTTTTATTGATTCCTCAAAGTTAAAAAAACAAGTTTCAGAGGATATTTGTAATAACAAAGAACAATTTGGTTTCCTTGAAAAGAAAAATAAAAAAGTTATTGTTGAACACACCTCAGCTAATCCAAATGGTCCATTGCATGTTGGACGAGCTAGAAATCCAATTATTGGTGATACAATAGCTCGTATATTAAAAGCTGCGGGTTTTACTGTTGAAACACAGTTTTATGTTGATGATATGGGTAAACAAGTAGCGATTTTAACTTGGGGTAAAAACAATCTTAAAAAAGAAGATATACCCAAAACAGACAATGATAAACCAGATCATCAAATGGTTGGATATTATCAAAAAGCAAACGAGTTAATGAATGATGATTTCAATGTAGCAGCTGAAATCGGAGAGATAGTAAAAAAAAGTGAAGAAGTCAAAGCTGATACTATCAAACTTGTTCATGAGACATATAAACCTGTTTTAGAGGGTATAATTAAAAGTTTAAAGGATATGCACGTAGAAATCGATAATTTTGTACCTGAATCAAAGTTTGTAAATGATAAATCAGTAAAAAAAGTTATAGATAAACTGATGAAATCAAAGTTTTCTGGTGAAGAAGAAGGTGCCTTTTATCTTGACTTAGAAAGTTTTGGTGTTAAAGGACGAAACACAAAATTTTTCTTTTTAAGAAAAGATGGAACTAGTCTCTATGCAACACGTGATATAGCTTATCATCTTTGGAAAGCAGAAAATGCTGATATGCTTGTAAACATACTTGGTGAAGATCATAAACTTGAATCGAAACAAGTAGAAATAGCACTTAGAGAGTTAAATGCTAAAATTCTACCATTTCCAATTTTTTATTCCTTTGTATCTATGCCTGGTGGAAAAATGTCCACGCGACGAGGGCGAGTAGTATATCTTGATGATTTAATTGATGAAATAACAAGTAGAGCATATAAAGAAGTCAAAAAAAGAAGAAGCGAAGATCTTTCAGATAAACAAATGAAAAAAATAGCTGATAAAATTGGAATAGGGGCTTTAAGATACAACATTATCAAAGTACAACCCGAAAAAGATATTGTTTTTAAATGGGAAGAAGCATTAAATTTTGAGGGTAATGCATCACCTTTCATACAATATTCTCATGCAAGATGCTGCGGTATCATCTCAAAAAACAAAGATGATTTCATAAACACAGATTTTAGTTCTTTAAATCATGATTCAGAAATAAAACTAATAAAAAAGATAGCTGAATTCCCATTAACAATAAAAGAAGCAAGTGAGAAATACAAACCACATCTTTTAACAAGTTATCTTTTTGATTTAGCATCTGTATTCAATCAATTTTATCGTGATTGTCCAGTTATCATAGAAGAAAAAGCTGAGATACGATGTGCACGTTTGAAGATAGTAGATACGACCAGAATAATTTTTAAAAACGGACTCGGCCTACTAGGAATAGAATCACCAGAAGAAATGTAAAAATGAATTATAAAACAATACATGCCCAATCTGTGTTAAAAAAAATTACAAGACCTGATGATTTATTCAACGGTGATTACGCTGTTGATCCATATCAGAACTGTGAAATAGCTTGCGGGTACTGCGATTCCTCTTTTGAAAAAACAATATATATAAAAAATAATTCACCAGAATTACTTAAAAAAGAATTAAAAGATGAAAAAAAAGGTAGAATAATTATAGGGTCAGTTCATGATCCATATCAACCTGTTGAAAAAAAAGAAAAAATAACAAGAGAACTACTAAAAACAATAAAAGAATCAGATTTCTCGTGTAACATTCTTACTAAATCTGATTTAGTCTTAAGAGATTTGGATCTAATCAAAGATATAAATGATTGTATTGTAACTATTAGCATTAGTAGTTTAAACCATCAGATAACAAATATTTTTGAAAAAAATGCACCTGATCCAACCCTTCGTTTGAAAATCATCAATAAATTAAGTTTAAACAATATAAAATGCGGCGTTGGAGTTATCCCTTTTTTACCTTTTATTATGGATAATGAATTGGAAAATATTGTAGAAAAAGTTTCTTTATCAGGTTCTAATTTTATTTTATTAAAACCTCTTGAGTTACGTGGTGATTTAAAAACTTGTGTTTTTGAAAAAATTAAAAATTTTTTTCCAAAGTATTTTGATTCATATATGTCTTTATATAAAGATAGTTTTTTAGTTAAAAAAAATTATTCTGATGAAGTTTTTAAAAGTTTTAAAAATTATTGTTTAAAATACAAAATTGATTCTAAAATAAAAAAATAAAAAAAAGAGATTTTTTTTTTGGGGGTTTATTTTTTTCTTTTTGGTATAAACATCGCTACCAGGATTATTATGATTAATGCAAGTATCACGATAAGCCATAGATATGTATTCATGAATGTCTCTGGTTCTCTTTCATGTGGATAATTTGTTGCTCCAAATGGTGTGTGTCCATTGAAATTTAGTTCTGCATCATACATAAGTGGTCTTGTTTCTTCTTGTGTCCAATGGTTTTCTTCGTATCCATTTTGTGTATCAGTGTATTCTGTGTTTGGCACAAAAACACGGAGGTTTGGATCGCCTGTGTAGACTACGTTTTCCCATAGATCCCACCAGGATTGACCACATGAGTATAATGGTCCTACTGCTCTTAGCCCTCGTTCATATGCTTCTCCGACGGTGTAACCCATTGCAAAGCGTTTTATGAGCATCTGGTTCCATATTCCAGCCCAGTCTGTTGTTGTCCATGGATCTATGATTTGATATACTGATCCATGTCGCATCCAAGTCATATGAAGATATGTATGAGCGGGTAAGCATGATATTGAGTTTATTCCCACGCTGTGTATGTTTTCAAAGGCATCGTCGAAATCCGCTCCGAATATTTGTTTTCCAACAAGTCTTCCACCGGTTGGTGGTGAATGACATACTTTTCCATCACCGTCAGCCCAGTTAACAAATGGTAATCCTTCTTCTATGGTTTCTAATGGATGTAAGATTCTATCGCGGTATATCATGAATGGAAAAGCACCCCATACATCAAACATACCTAGCGTCATCAAAAGTTTTGTTTTACGACCAAGAGTTGTAAGCTGTGGGTTAAGAAACGCTACATCTGGATTCTCTGTACTTCCTCGATCAGGAAAAATTTCTGGTAAGCGTGGTAATTTTGTTCCTAAAGTGTGTAAAATTGGGATATCCATATCTAAAGCATTTTCGGCTGTATGATAACCATGGTAGAACAACCATAGTATGAATTCATCAAGATTTCCAGCTTTCATAGCTATTGGCTCGTAAGCCCGCCACGGATTTTCTTCAAAAGTGTAAGGGTTGTTTGGTGACCATAGTTCAAGGTTTCCCCCATCTCCATGGTGTCCATGTATTTGACTAACCCAGAGGATTACTCCTTTGTTTAAATTATCTGTAATATAATCAAAACTAGTTGAGTAAACATTATCATAACCTGCTTTTTCTGAATAAAATGGAATAACCTCAGATTCACTCATATCCGGATAATAAGCACTGGTTTTTCCATGTGCTACACCTTCATCTATTTTATCCGGTGAAGGTGTTTCATAAGGTATAATTCCATCCGCTCGAGTGTATTTACAGTTAAAATGTTTCCATTTTTCTTCGTTATACCGATATCCATAAGTTGCATATGTTTGAAGAACAGGGTATTCAAATTTTTCTTCAGTAATAGGTTTAGTAATCTTTAATGATTGACCAAGAGGATTACTTAATCTGTTACCAAGTCCTAAATTAGTATTCAATAAATTATCTCCGATTCCTTTGGTTGTACTTTCACTACCCTGCGTTAATGTTATTTCATCCATAGCAGGATTTACAAATATTAAAGCCGGATAGAACACATTTCTACAGATTGCATATGCTGAATCAACTGGATGACCCCAGAAACGACCATTTAAACCAGCTCCAGTAAATGATCTATCCCATGGTATACCTATATCAAATTGACCAGCTACAGTTATTATTACTTCATGATCTTGTTTAGCAGCCCCACCGATCTCAACTTTTCCAAATTCATATTCCTCTAGAAACTCATATGCTCTTTTAGCAGTAAGAGTCATAGCGCCTGCTGAAGGAAGATTAAAACGGTTATATGCATTAATTATCCACCAGTCAGTTGCCCATGTAATAGCCTGAGATAGTTTTGGATGATTATCAACAATTATAACAGGGCTTCCATGATGAGCTGCTATATATGCTGCTTGACCAAAATGATAAGCACCATCCCATTGACCTGCAGGTGCACGACCCGTTCCTTCTAGATCATTTGCAACATACCAGTAATCATAAGGTTCGATTGTTGAAAAAATAACATCATTTTCACCTGTGTTATCTCTAATATCATCATATATTTTTTTTGCATCAGTATACATTTCTTTTACATCAGCAATATTTTTAAGTTCGTTTTTTGCATCTTTAGAAAGATAATCTCCAAGATTTACAACATAAATATTTTTTACACCAAGTTTGTATAAAACATCACGTGTTCTACTGTTGAGTTTATCTGATTCAGTATAAAGCATAGGAGCGTTAAGATTACTTGCTAAAACCGCTCCGTTAGCTGCTGATTCAATTTGATCTCCTTCTTGTCTTGTAAAGTTTTGACTCCAACTATATTCAACAGTGAAATCTATATCTCTAGAAAGATCCCCGATGCTGAAAACACAGACTTTATAGCTTTCTCCTTCTATTGTTTCACCAAATTTTTCTAGATTTATTTTTATATCTGAATCATCACTTTCAGATGTAGTTTTCATGTTCAAACATTTAGTTGCTGCTTCACCAACAGCAAAGGAACTAGCGATTTCTGTACCCGTTGGATCAATGACTGTAAAACCAAGGTCGACATTAGGATCTTCTGGTTCTAAAGTAAGTTCTATATCTCTACAACCATATGGTGTAGAATCTAAAGGAACTGTAACACCTGGAAGTAAAGCTATGTCTATATCAACGGTGTTGGTGTTTAACATGGAACTAAGACCCTTTGGTTCGGGGGTAGTATAGTAACTCATGCTTTCCATTTTTCCTTCAGAATCACCAGCTGTTTTTTTTGCTTGAGCACTCACACTGACTTCCCAATCTCCATGATTGAAAATATATGAACCAACAAGTTCTGTAAACGGATAAGGCGAGGAATAAGAGTTAAACGCTGTTTCTACCATTCCAAGCTCAGGATCATAAAGCTGTAAATCATAATCTTCTTTTCCTTTCCAGCTCATCTGGGTTAAAATATATTTATGAGCAGAATCTTTTATTTCAAAAGTTTCATAAGTTGCACCTGTTCCAATAACAGGTCTTGTCATCTTAAAATTCTTACGTTCAACTTCTGATGATTCAAGAGTACCAGTTAATTTGTTTTTTGTTACAATATTCGGATTTTCATAATCTTCTTCTACAACGGCAACAACTGCATCATCAGAATATGAAAAATCATGAAGTGCAATATCTGCAGCGATATCATAAGGGTTATCACCTTGGATTTCTACGTATTCATCTGCTTTCCAATGAGAAACCTTACTTTTTGGTACATTAACTGTTATCATTTCATCAAGTTGACCATTACATACTTCCATCCAATCGTCCATAAAATAATCGAGACCCTGACGAGGATTTAAGGTTCTTTCTTTTTCTTCTCTCCATTCATATTCATCATCATAATACAGAAGTGGATATGAATACAAGGTTCCATCATGATTAAAAATACTCGTTGGAATAGATGCTAAATAGGCATAATCATCTATCATTGTGTTTTTATCAAAATTTATAAGAGCTGTTTTTTTCAAAGGTACAACATTGGTGTATGATGGCCCTTTGTCAAAACCTATTTTGTTTTTAGTGTTGTTTTCTGCTTGTGTTAATGGTATCATTACACCAAGTAATAACACTGTTAACACTAAACCTGAAAAAATTTTAATTTTTACATTATTTCCTTTTGCCATAAGAATCCCCCTATTTAATTTATATTTTTTAGGATATATTTAGCTTGGAATAGTATTTATGGTTAATTAACTTTAACCTTTTTTTTAATATTAATTAGTTAAATTATAGGTATAAGAATATTGTGTATTCATAATCACAAAAATTCAGATAAATGTTATTTATATAACTAAAGTAATAAAAAAAGAAAAAAATAAATAATTTATTTTTTATGTGACCGAACTGCAGCCGCTGCAATGATTGCAAGAATGACTATAACTATCAATAACGCCCAAATTGGAATAATAGGCTGACGTTCGCGTTCATGCGGATAATCTGTTGCCCCAAAAGGCATATGTCCATTGATATTTAGTTCTGAATCATACAAAATT
The DNA here is from genome assembly GCA_964384785.1 of uncultured Thermoplasmatales archaeon. Taxonomy (GTDB): domain Archaea; phylum Thermoplasmatota; class E2; order DHVEG-1; family DHVEG-1; genus JAZKSG01. The sequence continues at coordinate 8,166 of CAYLLH010000080.1, forward strand.
GGTTTCGTTTCCTCCTGATTCCAGTAGTTATTATCACTATACTCAGTACTTGGCGTATAAACACGTTGATCAGGATCGCCAAAATAACAAACATTTTCAGCCTTATCCCACCACCATTGTGGGGGATCAGAAATATATAAAATTCCTACATGACCCATACCTTTTGTATAAGCTTCACCTACAGTATCTCCAAGAGCGATATCACGAGGAATAGTAGCTTCCCAGAAACTACTATACCATGATGTACCCCACGGATCAATTATTTGAAAATTAGATCCATGTCTTACCATTGCTAAATGAAGATATTTATACGCTGGAAGACACGCTGCAGTTATAAGTCCACAAGAATGAATGTTTTCTAATGCATCATCTATCTGAACACCTGTGATTTCGACTGTACCAAGAGTACTTAAAAATGATGAACCTACTATTCCATCATAATAATCCTGAGTATCTTTTAACCAATCTGGAGCAATAAAACGTAAACCTGGAAGACTAGCTATCCGCCCTATTAAATCCATAATAGGTTTTTTAGCTGGAGCAAAATCTAAAGCTGTTCTAAAAACAAAATCCCAGTTAGGATTACCCAGAAGCATTGGAATAATACCATGTATCTCTGTAGTCATTGTATCTGGTTCCTCAGTTGATCCAAGATACCATTCATAACCACGCCACGGATTTGATTCTTTTCGATGAAAAATAGAATCAGGATCATGGAACTTAAATGATCCTCCATCGGCACTAAAACCATGTGTTCCAACAATCCACATTATACATCCAGAGTTTACATTTTCCATAGTTGGTTCAAAACTAGTCGAAAATGCATTGCTATACCCACATTTATCCATGTAGTATGGTACACATTCAGTTTCACTAAGATCTGGCCAGAAACTACCTGATTCTCCACCCCATGTTAACCCTACTTTATCATCAATTGGCTCAAATGTGTTTTCAATACCTGGTAAAACTCCGCTAGCTGCTTGATATGTAAAACCCCAATATTTACTGGCTCTTGAGTTGAAACGGTGGATATACACAGGCATAAATGAATTAAGAATAGGATATTGAAAAGTTTCTTCCTGAGATGGTCTTACTATTTTAAGTTGACCTAAAGATCCTCTTGTACTTTTACTTCCATTTATTAACTCTGTTCCACCAGGGTTAAGTGCAGGGTTTTTAAAGATCAATGCAGGATAAAACATACTACGACTAATCCAATAACTACAATCCATTGGCGAAAAAGTAAATCTGCCAGGAACTGCTTTTCCAACAAACATTCTATCCCATGAAGCACCAATATCAAACTGTCCTGCAACTGTTATTATAGATTCCTGTCCTTTTTCATCAAAACCATGTTTTTCTAAAAACTCATAAACTCGAGAACCTGTTAAATACATCTCTGAAACGGTTGGAGTTGTAAATCCGTTAGCATGTCTCCTCCATGATTCTGTATGCCATACAACGGCTGAAGAAAGCTCAGGATGGTTATCAACAATTAATACAGGACTTGCATGAAAAGCAGCACAATAAGCAGAAGGACCCAGATGAAGAGCACCTTTTAGTTCTTTATCTGGTTTCATTTCACCGACTTTCCAACTAGTCCAAGGATCAATTGTGGAAAAAACAATATCATTACTCTCTGTTAAACTGTTAATGGTATCATAAATACTAAAATAATCTTTATAATTATTTTTTATCTCAGCTGCCTCATTTATTTTATTTTTAACATCTGAAGAGAGATGACTGCCAATGTTAACAACATGAACTTTTTTTATACCAAGTTTGTATAAAACATCTAATGTTTTTTCAGAAATTTCAGTAGGCGAAACATATAACAAGGGTGCATTAAGTTGAGAAGCAAGCACTGCTCCTTCTGTTGCTGATGTTAATGAATCACTTTCAGCTTTTGTTTGATTTTGATCCCAACTGTATTTTATCTTATAATCAAAAGTTCCTCTCACATCATTAGGCGTATATACTATAAACTTATAGTTTTCATCTGGTAGACATTCACCTAATTTATTGATTTTAATAATTCCATTTTCATCTTCAAGAATTTTTTCATTATTTGGTCCTATTAGCATGAAATTAAAATCTCCACCAGGATAACTGCATTCAATTTCAAATTCTGCGTTTCTACTAAAAAACGAAGGTGAAACATCTAAAGGTATCTCAGCCCCGGGATACATTTCTATATCCACCTGGTATTGAACATCTCTAAAAAGATTTGAAAAAATTTCAGACCAAGTACCATATTTTCCGACTAAACCTTTTGTTGGTACATCAGTGATTCCTACTCTCCATTCCCCGGGTTCATAGATATATGTTCTAGCATAGTCTTTATCCATACCTTGTTTTGCATTCCATGCATCAACAGCTGCAACCTGCATCCAGTCATCATTATGTTTACAGTAAAGCTGAAGGTCTTTATCACCCGATGGGATAGAAATATTTATCAAATTAAAACCTCCATAGGATAGCTGCGTATAAACACAAGCATACCATACTCTTGCTTGAATATATTTATACCCCTTTGGAATTGAAAAGCTTTCAAATTGAGGATTGAGTTTATTTGTTTGTGTAACCGAAAAATGTTCAGTCTTAACTTCTTTATCTAAAGTAAATTCTCCAGTTATTTCTCCATCTGTTGTTATAGTTTTTTGATCGAATTCATCTATTACGGCAACAACTGCATCATCCGAATATGAAAAATCCTGTAATGCAATATCTGCAGCGATATCATAAGGATTATCTGCTTTTATTTGAACAAGATTCTCTGTTTTCCATTGAGTAATTTTGTTTTTATCAACATTTATTGTTGTCATCTGATCTAGTTTTCCATTGCAGTAACTCATCCAATCCTCCATAAAATAATTAAGTCCTTGACGTGGGTTAAGGCTTCTTTCTTTGTCATCTTCGTATTTGTATTCATCTTGGTAAAAAAGCAATGGATGTGAGTATAGTTGATTTTGTTCTTTAAAAACTGCTGTTGGTACAGATGCTAAATAAGCATAATCATCTAGGTAGCTATTTTCATCATAGTTCACAAGAGTCGTTTTTTTCATTGGTACAACTGGTAAAGTCGCTGGTCCTTTAGAAAAACCTGTTTGTTTTATATCTTGTTTTGATGCATTAGTTAAAGGTAGAAATACTCCAAGGGTCATAGATAGTATGATACATACTACAATAAATTTTATTTTCAGATTTTTTTTATTTTTTAGTTTCTTCATTAACAAATCCCCCTTTTTATATTTATATTATTACTAAATTATGAATATGCTTATTAGTTATATAATTTTATATATTATATTGTTTATATTCATATAAGAAAATTATGTAACCATAATAACATTTTATTTTTTTATGTATTGTATTATGAAGAAAATGTAAGAATTTTTACAAAAACACTATTTTTATCAAATTAATATTAAAAAAAAATTTGGTTTAAAAAAAGAGAAAAAAAGAGAGTTATTTTATTTTTTATTTTTGTCGTTTCGCGTACCTATTACAATTGCTGCAATGATTATAAGAATAATTATCACTACAACAAGTAACCAAATAGGTATCAATGGTTCTGGTTCGCGTTCATGTGGATAATCTGTTGCACCAAAAGGCATATGTCCATTGATGTTTAGTTCAGAATCATAAAGTATTGGTTTTACATCTTCTTGTGTCCAATGATTTTTTTCACTGTACTCTGTTCCGGGTACAAGCATCCGTAAGTCTGGATCTCCGTAATAGACTACATTCTGGGCTGTATCCCACCACCATTTTGGTGGATCAGTAGCAAATATTTTTCCTACATGACTTATTCCTTTTGTATATGCCTCTCCGATTGTATCGCCAATTATGATATCTCTTGGCATAGTATTGCTCCAGTATGCATACCAGCTTGTTGGCCATGGATCCATAACTTGGAATGCTGAACCATGTCTTACCATGGTCATGTGTAGGTATTTATATGCTGGAAGACACGCTGTAAGTATCCAACCCATTGAGTAAAGATTTTCAAGATCTTCATCAATGTTTAAACCAGTTAATTGGTTTGGTACATGTATGAAACTAGCAAGTTTTGCACCAATAATTCCATCTTTGAAATAGGAACTGTCCATTAGCCATGGTCTGTTTTCGATAATTCTTCCAAGTACGGGTATGTAGCTTATTAGTTTGAAAAGATTTTGTCTATATGGTTTTTCATTTATTGTGTAATCCCATCCAAGCGGAAATAAACCATCCATGTTTGGATTCCCTATCATACCTGGAATTATTCCATGGGCATTCATCGTCATACTATCTGGTGTTTCTGTGGAACCCATCAAGAAATCGTATCCTCTCCAGGGATTACCTTCTTTTTCAAAACCGAACAAATTGAAAGGTAAGTTGATCCCTGCTATTGATGCAATACCATTTTCAGGCCATGTTACTAAGAAACCTGAGTTTCCTGCAGCTCCGTGTGTTCCGCAGTTCCAAAGTAGCATTCCTCTATTTAAATTTTCAACTATTGGAGTATAGCTTGTAGAATAAACATTAGAAAAACCTCCTTTTTCGGCGTAAAATGGATTTGTTATTGTTGCGCTGAAATCAGGCCACACTGCTCCTGTTTCGCCGGGTACGACTCCTTCATCTATTGCATATGGTGATGCTGAAACACCGGGTATAATATCATCTCTACATTCATATTGGAATCCATAGTACTTGTCAAAAACATAGTTTAAACGATGGTTATAACACATATATGAGTGAAGAACTGGATATGCGGATTTTTCCTCTTGTTCTGGTTTAGTAATTTTTAATCCAGCTGGTCCAAATGGCATAAGGCTTCTTCTTTCGCTGTGGCTACCTTGAATGTAATTATTTCCATTTCTATCTGAACCAGGGTTGTTGAATATAAGAGCGGGATAAAAAATGTTTCTTGATATCCAATATGTTGTATCAACTGGAGTTCCAAAGAATCTTCCAGGCATAGCTCTACCAACAAATGTTCTATCCCATGTAGCACCAATATCATACTGTCCTGCTACTGTTATCATGCTTTCCATTTTTGGTTTATCTAACCCAATTTCATCAAAATATTCATATGCTTGTCTGCCAGTAAGTGACATAGGAGCTGATGGTGGATCAGGAAAGCCTCCGCCATTCCGTTTCCAAAATTCTGTATGCCATACCACTGCGGATGATAGTTTTGGATGATTGTCTGTTATTATTACTGGGCTTCCATGGTGTGCACCTATATATGCAGAGGGTCCAATAAACAATGCTGCCTCTGTTTCTTTATCTGGTTTTTTTTCTGTTACTAACCATTTTGTCCACGGATCTATTGAAGTTATTATTATATCATTTTGTCCAGATAGATCAGTTATTTTTGTATATATCTCCTTATGAGTTTTATAACATTTTTGAACGTTAGCTATGTTTTTTATTTCATCTAATACTTCAGTTTTTAAATGATTATTTAAATCTATTACATGAATTTTTTTAACTCCTAATTTGTACAATGCGTCCTTTGTTTCTTCTGGTAGATTGTCTGTCTTTGTGTAAAGCATCGGGGAGTTTAATTGACTTGCAAGAACTGCTCCCTCAGTTGCTGAAGTTAAAGAATCTGCTTGTTCTTTTGTAATGTTTTGACCCCAGTCATATTCAACTTTAAAATCTACGGGTTCAGCGTTATCATTTAGTTTAAAAACTGCGATGGAATAACTTTTTCCTTCTGGTATTTCGCCTAGTTGATCAATATGTAGTTTTTGTTCATCTTTACCTGTTTCTATTTTTGTTAGTATTTCTTCTCCAGATGGTCCAATTACTGACATACCTAATTCAACGTTTGGGTTGTCCCATGTTAGTTTAAAGTTTGCATCTCTGCATCCAAATGGAGTTTTTTCTGGTATCTCAATTTCTGTACCTGGTAGTATCGTTATATCTGTTTGATAGGTTACGCCTTGGAACATGTTTCTTAGGATATCTTTAAATGATCCATGGGTTTCAAAGGTGGGTACATCTGTTACACTGAGTCTCCATTTCCCATTTTCATAAACATACATTTGTGTTTTTTCTTCATCCATTCCTTCGTTTAGATTCCATGCTTGAGTGTATGCTACTTGTAACCATTCGTCACCTTTTAGATTACAGTAAAATTGTGTATCTGGATCCGCTGTTGGTATTGTTATAAGCATGCTAATTGGCAGATCAGATTCTTTTCCTATTCCGGTCGTAAGTGATGCCCACCAGGTTCTTGCTTTTATGTATTTATATCCTTCGGGTACGTTGAATTCATGAAAACGAGGGTTGAGTTTGTCGGCTTGTGGGGAATAAAAAGTTTCTGTAAGTATTTCATCACCGGATATTGATCCTTCTAATTCTGAGCTGAATTCATATTCTGAATCTTTAAATGTTTGTTCTGCTACGGCAACTACTGCTTCATCTGAAAATGAGAAATCTTTTAGAGCGATTTTTTTAGCTATATCGTAGATGTTGTGGCTTGATATTGTGTTTATTTCTTTTGATTTCCATTCTGCGGGTATTTTGTTTTCATCTATGTTTATAAGATTCATTTGGTCTTGTTGACCGTTGCAGTATTTTAGCCAGTCTTCCATGAAGTAGTTTAGACCTTGACGTGGGTTAAGGCTTCTTTCTTTGTCATCTTCGTATTTGTATTCATCCTGGTAAAAAAGCAATGGATGTGA
>CAYLLH010000081.1:0-24752 GCA_964384785.1 uncultured Thermoplasmatales archaeon
GCTGTCGGTGGTGATGTTTATCCGGCATCTACTTTGATTGATCATCTTCTTCGTTATGAAAAAAATCCTAACATCAAAATGATGGTTTGCCTCGGAGAAGTCGGTGGTAAAGCAGAGTATGAAATAGTTGAAGCACTCAAAGATGGCCGTTTGACTAAACCTCTGGTGATGTGGGTCACAGGAACTTGTGCAGAAATGTTACCAGGTGGAGTACAGTTTGGTCATGCTGGTGCTAAAGCAGATTCGAAAGCAGACACTGCTCCAGCTAAAAACCAAGCACTAAGAGATGCAGGAGCTGTTGTTCCTGAATCATTTGATGACTATGGACAAAAAATCAAGGAAACATTTGAAAAACTCAAAAAACAGGGAAAAATAGAGGAATTCGAGGAACCTTCTACTCCTAATGTTCCTATGGATTACAAACAAGCACTTGCTGAAGGACTTGTAAGAAGACCTACTAATTTCATATCAACTATTTGTGATGAAACCGTGGAAGTACACAACTACTGCGGTGTTCCAATAGATGAAGTAATCAAGAAAGACTATGGAATAGGTGGAGTACTTGGACTTCTTTGGTTTAAAAAAGACTTACCAAAATATGCTCGTGAATTTATCGAACTTGTAATTCAAATCGTAGCTGACCATGGACCGGCTGTATCTGGTGCACATAACACTATTGTTACAGCTCGTGCTGGAAAAAGCCTTATTGAGTCAATTGTTAGTGGAATGGTAACCATTGGTCCACGATTTGGAGGAGCAGTAAACGGTGCAGCTAAACACTTTTCACTTGGTTTTGAAAAAGACATGGAACCACGTGAGTTTGTTGATTACATGAAACAACAAAACATCCGTATACAGGGAATAGGACACCGTATTCACAGTATAGATAACCCAGATGTCCGAGTAGAAATCATGATAAACTATGCAAAAAAACATTTCCCAAAACATCCACTTTTGGATTATGCATTGCAGGTTCAAGGTGTTACAACTATGAAGAAAAACACTTTGATTTTAAATGTAGATGGATGTATAGGAGTATTGTTTGTAGACATGCTTACAAATCTTGGATATAGTCGCGATGAAATCAAAGAAATGGTTGACATGGGATTTTTCAATGCGTTCTTCATCATAGGTAGAACAATGGGTTTCATGGGACACTACTTTGATCAGAAACGACTAAAAACAGGATTATATCGTCATCCATGGGATGACATCCTATATGATGTACCGGATAAACCAGAAAAGGTGGAATAAAAAAATGGCTGAAGAAAAAATAATATATACACGGGTTGACGAGGCTCCACGTCTCGCAACATATTCTTTTCTACCAATTCTAAAAACATTTACTAAAGCAGCAGGGGTAAAAATTGAAACAAGAGATATATCGCTAGCGGGAAGAACTATAGCAAAATTTCCAGATTATCTTACAGATGAACAAAAACAAAGTGATGATTTAAAAAAACTCGGAAAACTTGTAAACACTCCTGAAGCAAACATCATAAAACTTCCATGTATAAGTGCATCAGTTCCACAACTAAAAGCCGCTGTTAAAGAACTCCAAGAAAAAGGATACAACATACCTGATTACCCTGAGGAACCAAAAAATGAGGAAGAAAAAGAAATCAAGGTACGTTTTGACAAAGTTAAGGGAAGTGCAGTAAACCCTGTTCTTCGTATGGGTAACTCAGATAGACGTGTACCAGGTCCTGTAAAAAATTATGCAAAAAACAACCCGCATTGGATGGGTGAATGGACAAGTGATTCTAAATCTCATGTATCCCATATGGAAAAAGGAGATCTTCGATCTACAGAGAAATCAATGACTTTATCAGAAGATCAAACTGGTATAGCTCAAATTGTTTTTGAAGATGAAAATGGAAACAAAAGAGTTCTCAAAGAGAAACTTCCGTTGATTGATAAAGAAGTTATTGATGCAGCAGTACTTAACAAAAAAGAGTTAAGAAGTTTCTTAAGAAAACAAATTGATGATGCTAAAGAAAAAGACATCTTGTTCTCGGTTCACTTGAAAGCTACTATGATGAAGGTATCTGATCCGATTATTTTCGGTCATGTTGTATCAGTGTTTTTTGATGATGTATTTGAAAAACATGCTGAAACATTTAAAGAACTAGGAATAAGTCCAAACAATGGACTTGGAGAGCTTTATTCTAAGATAGAGGAACTTCCAGAAGATAAACAACAAGAAATCAAAGATGACATAGATGCTTGTTATAAGAAAAGACCGAAACTAGCGATGGTTAACTCTGATAAGGGTATCACTAATTTGCATGTTCCAAGTGACATAATTATTGATGCATCGATGCCTGCAGCGATTCGTAACTCTGGGCAGATGTGGGGTCCGGATGGTGAAACATATGATGCTAAGTTTACAATCCCTGAGAGTAGCTATGCTGGAATCTATCAGGAAGTAATAGATTTCTGTAAAGAAAACGGAGCATTTGATCCGGCAACCATGGGAACAGTACAAAACGTTGGTCTTATGGCACAGAAAGCAGAAGAATATGGATCACATGATAAAACATTTGAAATCTCAGGGAATGGAACCGTCAAATGTATATCAGAAAAAGGAGAAACACTTCTTGAACAACCAGTAAATGATGGTGACTTGTTTAGAATGTGCCAGGTTAAAGATCTACCAGTTCAAGATTGGGTTAAACTTGCTGTAAATCGTGGAAAAGCAACTGGTTACTCTGTTGTTTTCTGGCTTGATGAAAACCGGGCACATGACAGAGAATTAATCAAAAAAGTAAACAAATATCTAAAAGACTATGACACCTCCGATCTTGATATAAAAATCATGTCACCAGTAAAAGCAACACGTTTCAGCTGTGAACAGATAAGCAAAGGAAAAAACACAATAGCTGTAACAGGCAACGTATTAAGAGATTACTTAACAGATTTATTCCCAATAATTGAAGTTGGAACCAGTGCAAAAATGCTATCAATTGTTCCACTTATGAACGGTGGCGGCCTTTTTGAAACTGGCGCGGGAGGGTCTGCACCAAAACATGTGCAACAATTCCAAGAAGAAAACCATCTTCGATGGGACAGCTTAGGAGAATTTTTGGCAATAGCTCCATCATTAACACATCTTGCAAAGCGAACAGATAATAAAAAAGCATTAATTCTTGCTGAAACATTAGACAAAGCAACCGAGAAATATCTGCAAAACAATAAATCACCATCAAGAGTAGTAAATGAACCAGATAACAGAAACAGTCACTTTTATTTAGCTATGTACTGGGCAGAAGCACTCTCCGAGCAAAACAAAGATCAGGAGTTACAAACAGTTTTTGAAAAACTATACAAGGAACTAAAAAACAATGAAGAAAAAATCAACCAAGAAATGCTAGAAGTCCAAGGAAAAACAATGGAAATCGGTGGATACTACAAACCAGATGACAATCTTGCATCAAAAGCAATGAGACCCAGTGAAACATTCAATAAAGCACTTAAAAAAATAGAAGTAGTTGACGCATAAAAAATCTAATTAAAACAATTTTTTATCTTTTTTTTATTCGTTTTTTAATAAAAATTTATTTAAAACAAAGAACTAATTAATCTAAAACCGATAACTAAAAAATCACAATAAATCTTAGAGTTTTGAATCAATAAAAAAAGGATGGAGTAAAAATAAGATGGATTCCATGGAAATAGATAAAAGTATAGATGAAGCAAAAAAACACTTCGGCCAAATAATTGAAGAACAACTAGAAAGAGTAGAACTAATGAAACAACAAAAAAACTGGATAAACTACGATGAACTCAGACCCATAATAATAGGATTAGTAGGTGGAGACGGAATAGGCCCCACTATATGTAATCATGCAAAAAACATTTTGGAATTCCTACTAAAAAATGAAATAAATGATTTAAAAGTAAAATTTGTAACAATTGAAGGATTAACCATAGAAAACAGAGCTAAAGAAAACAAAGCCATACCAAATGACATCCTTGAAGAAATAAAAAAATGTCATGTCATACTCAAAGGACCAACTACAACACCAAAAAAAGGAGATCCATGGCCAAACATAGAAAGTGCCAATGTAACCATGAGACGAGAGCTTGATCTTTTTGCAAATGTTCGACCTGTAAAAATACCAGAGAAAAACATAAATTGGACTTTTTTCAGAGAAAACACAGAAGGAGCCTACATTCTAGGAAGCAAAGGAACACATGTAACAGATGATCTAAGTATTGATTTCAAAGTAATAACAGAACAAGGAGCAGAGAGGATTATAAAACTTGCTTTTGAACATGCAAAAAAAACTGGTCTTAACAAAGTAACTGTTGTGACAAAAGCAAATGTAGTGAAAGCCACCGATGGAAGATTTTTAAGAGTAGCAGAAAAAGTAGCTGAAGACTACCCTGAGGTTGAATGGGATGACTGGTTTGTAGATATAATGACGGCTAAACTAGTAGATCCTAACCGTCAATCACAATTCAAAGTAATAGTATTACCCAACCTATACGGCGATATTTGTACGGATGAAGCAGCACAAATCCAAGGAGGCGTTGGAACAGCGGGAAGTGCAAATATTGGAAAAAGATATGCAATGTTCGAACCAATACATGGAAGCGCACCCCGTATGGTAAAAGAAGGAAGAGCTAAATATGCTGATCCAAGTAGTGCAATAAAAGCAGCCGTGATGCTACTTGATCATATTGGTTTTTCAAAAAAAGCTAAAAAACTCAACATGGCATTGGATATATGCGCAGAGTATGAGAAAAAAATTAAAACCACAGGACACGAAGATGGCGCAACTGGTGATGAATACGCAGAATACATAATGGAAACACTAAAAGACCCAGGTTTAGAAGAAAAATGGAATAGCTATCAAAAATAAACTCAAATTTTTCTAATTTTTTAAAAGATATATACTTTTTTTAAAATCTCTATAAAAGTAAAAATCTATAAATAATATAAGTAGCATATAAAGTCTCCAGTAAAAGGTATGCCTGATATAGAAAAAGCAGTCCGGAGTGATGCTAAAGGTACCTATATTGAGCTTTCTGTTACTCCTGACTCAAAAAAATGTTTGTTTCCTGCCGGCTTTAATAAATGGAGAAAAAAGATAGATATTAACGTAAGTTCTCCTGCTAAAGATAACCAGGCAAACAAGGAAATACTTATTACTTTAGCTACTTTTTTTAACAAAAATATTGAAGATATCTATATAGTAAATGGTAAAAAAAATAAAAATAAAACTGTTTTAGTTAAAGATATCTCTTTTGATACTGCTGTAAAAAAATTACAGGAGTCAATAAATGGATTATGAAAAATCTCTTGAAAATATCGAAAAAATTTTTGAAGAACTAAGAGAAGAATGTAAAAATAAACCTATTATTGTCGAAGGAGAGAGGGATGTTAAAGCTCTTCGTAAACTTGGTATAAATTGTAAAATCATAAAGGCTAACAAAGGAGTTTCATTAACAGATTTTTGTGATATACTTGCAAGAAAATACAAAGAGATAATAATTTTAACAGATTGGGACAAAAAAGGAGGATTTCTTTGTTCAACTATAAAGAAAAATCTTCAAGGAAGAATTGATTGTAATGTTTATTATCGAAAAATTTTAGCTCAGAATTGTACAACAAAAAAAATTGAGGGTGTACCCTCCTGGTTGGATACCATTAAAAAACATATTAAAGAAACTTATTAGATGTAAATTTAAAAGAATTATTGGATGGGATCCTTTTGAAGAGAGATCCGGTGAGATTGCATTCTCACAAAAAAAATTATTTTTTTTTGACAGACCCATCCAGTTCTTTTTTTTAGAAATATTTTAGAAAAAAATCATATATAAATTTTGTCTTAAAACTTATAGACAATAAACGAAAAATTATTATTTTTATAAGACAAAGTTTTTGAGAAATCTTTAAAATCAATATAAAGATAAATAATTAGAAAAGTATTTGGAAAAAGTAATCATTACATAATACACAAAAAGGTATTAGATAGGGAAAGATTGAGGAGTGACCAAGCTATAAAATGTTGATTACCAAAAAGGTAGAATGTCCAACTTGCGGACGTAAAGTAAAAAAATCTGATTTAATACTAGTTGAAACAACAATAAAAACTAAGGTCACATGTTGCCCAGATTGTATTAAATATCTAAATGTTAGAAAAACAATCAAAGATGACAAAAGCCTTTTATCAAGAAAAGAAAGCGATTATAAACTGGATGAATCAGTCCACGATGGAACTGAAAGCATATATAAAAGCCATCTTAAAGCAAAAAATATAGACATATTAAAACAATCAAAAGAAGAACAAGATACACTTCCTGATGCTCAGGAGATGGAAAGGAGAGCTCTTGAAGAACAAAAAAGAATTGATAGAATTGCCGAAAGAAACAAACAAGAAGAGATAGAAAACAAAAAAATAACAGAGGAAACTAAAGAAGATAAATCACTTATAGAACGTATAAGCTCAAAAGATAATAAAAAAGAAGAAACAAAATCTGAAGAAACCGAAGAAAAACCAGATACCGAAAAACAAGGATCATCTCTATTGGAAACAATAGGAGTTACAAAAAAAGAAACAGATAAAGAAGAAAAATATAAAAAATCTGAACCAGAAAAAAATGATTCTAAAAAAGATGATTATTTTGGAAGTAACAACAAAAAAGAGAAAACTCCTTTAGAGAAACTAAAAGAGACGGCATCAGAAAGAGATGAAAAAATAAAAAAAGAAAACGAAGACCAAATAATTGGATCACATGATAACGCTGATAGAATATCTCAAACTATTCAAAAAAAACAAAAAGAAAGAGAATTCAAAGTTACAGCATCCGACTGGATGGTAACATCGGATCCAATGATTGATAAAATTTCTTTAGCTATAGAGCGGAAACAAAAAGAGAGAGCAGAAAAAGGCTATATTAAAATTAATGGTAAAAAAGTTGTTAAACAGAAAAAACAAGAGGGATCTGAACCAACTGTTATCCCAATAGAGGAAGAAGTCAAAGAAAAAAAGGAAGAAAAAACCATTGAAGAAAAAGTAGATGAAAAAATCGGTGAACCTGAAGAAAAAAAACCCTATGAGGCACCAGGTACGCAGGTTAAAAAAATATTGAAAGTAAGATGCCCAACTTGTAATAAAGAATTTAGTATAGAGAAAAGATCAGGTAAAGTTCATCTCAAATGTCCTAACTGTGGAGAAGAAGGAGAAGTTGAGTTATAGAATTATAAAATAATTTTTTTTTATTTTTTGTTTAAATTATTGATTTCTTCGGTTAGTTTATTAAATATTTTTTCAAAGTTTTTTTTAATATCCTCTGATATAGTTTCCCCATAATCTGTGTTTTTTGGTTGAACACCGAAAATATAAAATTGTTTTTTTGTCGGTTTTATTTTTTTATAGATTTCAATTATTTTTAGTACATCGGTTTCATGTATTGAAACAGGATTTTTGTTATTTTTTTGAGATGTTACATTTTCGGGTTTGAAAAAAAAACTTGAGCTAGGTTTCTGGTTAAAGTTTACTGCATCGATAAAAATTATTTGATCATATGGTTCAATCATGTGTATTAAATTCATACCAGGTATACCTGCTTCTATAAAATCTATATTTTCTGGAATTAAATTTTTGTTTTGTTTTAGTTTTTGTAAAAGAAGTATTCCTACTCCGTCATCTTCTCGAAATAGGTTTCCTAGACCGATTATGGCTGTTTTTTTCATAAATAATTTTTTTTTATTTGAATTTTACATCTAGGTAATGTGTGCTGCAGCTTATACATGGGTCATATGCTCTTACTAGCATTTCAAGTGTTAGCTCGATTTCTTTTTTGGGTTTATCTATTATTTCTGGTGCGAGTTTTTCCATGTCTTCTTGTATGTTGGCATGATTTTGATTTGTTGGAATAACACAGTTTGAGTTTGTGCATCTTCCTTTGTCATCAAGGGTGTAGTCATGTATAAGAAGTCCTCGTGGTACTTCAACTAGTCCTATTCCTCTGCCTTTTTTGGTTTTTATTTTTTCTGGTTTTTCGTCTTTGATTCCTTCTTCAAGGAGTTTATCGATCCAGTTTATTGAGTCTTCTATGTTGTGTACAAATTCTACTAGTTGAGCAATATTGTTCATAAATGGATTGAAACAAATAGGTTTCAGATCAAAACTTTTAGCTACCTCTGTTGCTTTGGGATGTAGTTGTTTACTGTTTAGATTGTAACGTGCTAATGCTCCTACCATGTATGATTTACGTGTGTGTTTACTGTATTTTGCGGTTGATTGTGGAACAATATACTCCTGTATATAACTGTTATAATTTTCTTTTGGTATTATCTCTTTTACATCAGTGGAGGCTATTTCTCCATCGAGAAGAGCATATTCATCTTTATGTGTTAAACCGATGTATTCTGTTTCTCGTGTGAAATCTGGGAAGTTATCCGCAAGTTTAAGAATTGTTCCAGCCACTTCTACGGTGGTTTCAAGTTCATCTAGAAGACGTGTTTTAAGTTGTTTAAGTTGTTTTTCTTTAGGAACCTGGGTGAATCCTCCAACGGTTAGTGTTATTGGATGAGTAGTACGTCCACAGACTAGATCAGACATTTCATTAGATAGACGATGTAGTTTAACAATTTTTAGAAGTGTTTCATTATGTTGAGAACCAGCTAGTGGGAAAACACTTCCTACGTTGAAAAGATCAGGAGCTGCTAAATATCCTACATGTAAAATATGGCTTTGCATGTTTTCACCATTTATTGCTAGATGTCTGAGCATATCTGTTTGTTCTGATACTTCGATATCTAATGCATCTTCTGTAGCTTTAAGTGAACATAGTGAATGCCCAATAGAACAGATACCGCAAATTCTAGAGGTTATTGTTCTTAGTTCATCATAACTTCGGCCACGTAGCATTGCCTCAAAAAAACGTGGTGCCTCTGAAACCTGCCATTCAATTTTTTCAACTTCACCATTTTTAGCATTAAGAACAATATTTCCATGTCCTTCAACACGAGTTACATGATCAACTTGAATTTCTACATCTTTACTCATTCGTAATCCTCCTCCATATGATTACCATAATTATAAATCGTTGAACGACGTTTTAACTCTTCATAGGTAAGATCATATCTTTTCAAAATTTCACTAATACATTCTATTTCTGGTTTTTTTAGTAGACCACGACATCCATCACATGCACTTCCATGAGAAGGACAAATTGCATTACAACCGGCTCTTGTTATTGGACCAAGGCAAAATTTTCCTTGTTCAAACAAACATTCATTTTCATTTTTTTTACATTCAACACAAACAGGATAATTTGGAATATCAGGTGTTTTTCCAAGAGCAAGAGCAGTTATTACTCTTTTGATTTCTTCTCTTGTTGGTGGGCAACCTCGGATATAATAATCAACTTTGACTACTTCTTCAACTGCTTTAGTTTGACCCACATCAAAAAATTTGTTGTTTTTCATATGTTTTGAATCATCATACACTATTTTTTTGACTTCTTCTGGGGTCCATTGGTTACGTATTTTGTTAACACCACCAATGCATGCACATGCCCCAAAAGCAACCAGTATTTTTGCGTTACTACGGATTTTTTTAATCCGATCTTCATCCATAGGACGCATAATACTTCCTTCGATTATAGCGATATCGTAATCATCAGAATGTTCTTTCATGACTTCTCTGAAAGACACTACATCAACTATGCTAATTAAATCAAGGATTTCTTCCTCAAGATTTGCAACCTGGAGTTGACATCCTTCACAGGATGCAAAATCAAAAAATGCTACACGTGGTTTATTTTTCATTCAAATGCCTCCGGTAGTTCTTTAACATCAGCATAATTAAAAACAGGTCCTTCTTTGCAGACATATACCCCGTTGATTTGACAGTGACCACATTTTCCAACACCGCATTTCATACGACGCTCAAGAGAAACCCAGATGTTTTCATCAGGTATATCAAGTGTTTTAAAACATTTTATAACAAACTTGTAAACAATTGGTGGTCCTACAACAATAGCTATAGTGTTTATTGAATCATATTTGTCAAGATGAATCATAGGGAATAAATCAGTGATAAGCCCGGTACAGCCACCCCAGCATTCGCCTTCTGGACATCTGTCAACAGTAAGTTCGATTCTTACATCATCAATCTTACGCCATTCCTCTATTTCATCCATAAACATAACTTCACAAGGACGTTTACAACCATACAATATCGTGATATCTTTGAAATCTTTACGATTCTCAGGTTTTAATACATGTTTTATCAATGAACGTAATGGAAAAATACCGATTCCTGCTGCTGTAAACAAAATATGTTTCTTTTCAAGATTTTCAAGATCAAAACCATTACCAAAAGGTCCACGGATACCAACTTTATCACCTGATTCCATGTTAAACAAAGCAGTGGTAACATCTCCAACACGTCTGACTGCTAGTTCAAAAGTTGCATCTTTTTCAGGTGGTGAAGAAATCGAAATTGGTGCTTCACCTATACCAAAAATAGAGACTTCAACAAATTGACCTGGATGATGACCAAGTGATTCGCCATCATCAAGTTCAAACTCGAACAATGTTTCATTTTCTGCTAGTTTATGTTTATTTTTAAGAGTTGCACTACGTGGAACATGTATAATTCCTTTATCATGCTCATGTGATTTCTTTTTTATAAAGAATTTGTCTTCAGCAACATCACTTTTTTCTGTATCAGAAAAATTATTCATAACTTTACATGGGTCTGCTATATCTGGAAGACATGCACGACTGCAACGACCGCATCCTACACAAGCAACAAAACCATACCTCATTGGTAGATAATTTCCTTTTCTGAAAAAACGATGACGGTAACGAGCTTCTAGTTCATCACGAAATACTTCATCTCCAGCTACACGGGTGAAATCACGAATCAAACAACCATCCCATGTACGGATTCGTTTTCCATCCTTTAGATCCAATGAAACTTCATCGCGAACATCATAACAATAACAAGTTGGGCACACCATAGTGCAACTACTGCATTCTATACATTTTTCAGATTGTTTTTTCCAGAAATCATTTTCATAATTAGATGATAGAACACCAGGCCAATCACGTTTATCTATAAGAACTCCGCTTTCAAATTCTTCAACAATTTCTTCATGAGCCTTCTCAATTTTTTTTATATCAGATTCTTTAGCGTTCTTTGTTTTTGCATATTTGTTAAGAAGTTTCAATCCTTTTTTAGAACCAATTGTCACGGCATATTTTCTACCAATGTTTGTAAGGAGTAGATCAAAACCAGAATCAGTTAAATGAGTTTGCATACTTGCTGCAAAACAACGCTTGTAAACATTTTCGATATCAACACCGATAATTATTGTGTTTTCACGTCTTTTTTTATAAAAATCATCTTGTTGTGAATCAAAATAAACCTCATCCATTTGTTCAACTGCTATGATATCATAAGGATGCATTCCAATTATAACACGGGATTTGAAATCCTTAGATTCTTCCACATCAAAAGGTTTCCTAAGATCATATTTCATCATATCCTCATATTGAGGGAGAAAATATTTTTTTGGTGGAAGAATAGTGGTATCATAATCCAAACGAAGTTCTTTTGAGTTTTCTAAATTATCATAAACAAAACTTTTACCTTTTGATTTAACACCGACTACATCAAACTCGTTATTTTTTATTAAAGCATCTACAAAAGAATCAAGGTCTCTTTTCGAAATGGTTTTAATATTTTCATCCATAACAACTACACCCCGTTATTTTTAAAACCAAAAAAACATTTACTGTTTCTTGGTTTAATTCACTCTTAACTAATACATGAGAGGTCGAAGAGTTCGAATTGTGGAACTATAACAATTATTTAAGATTTTGCTTCAAAAGAAAATAAGAGTGGAAGTTATTCATCTGGATCTTTTACAAAACTATTATCCATCATACATTGTGTTTTGTCACGTGATTCTTTGATTAGTTTCATAGCAGTATCATAAAGTTCTTGTCTTGATGGTTTAACACGTGCTATCCCTTGTTCTATTGCTTTCATTCCTACTGCTACTGCTTCCCGAGGGAAAACCTCCCAGTTGTCCATTGTTGGCACAATGTTTTCTTCAGAAAGATCATTGTCTTCAGCTGTTTTTGCTAATTCAAATGCTGCTGCGATACACATTTCATCAGTAATGGTTTCAGCACGTACATCGAGTGTTCCACGGAAGATTCCCGGAAAACCTAGACTGTTATTGATTTGGTTTGGAAAATCAGATCGTCCTGTTGCAAAAATACGTACCCCTGCTTCTTTTGCTTCCCATGGCCATATTTCTGGAACAGGGTTTGCTGTTGCAAAAACAATTCTGTCATCTGCCATTGTTTCTATCCATTCTTTTTTTATGGTCCCTGGCCCTGGTTTACTAGCTGCTATACAGATATCTGTATCTTTAAGAGCATCCTCTACATCACCTGTTCTATCAATACCATTTGATTTTACTGCCATATCCCATTTAACCGGGTTTATTTCCTTGTTTTCTTCAAGGTCTTTTCTTGAATTATGAAGTATTCCTTTGCTATCCGCCATGATAATGTTTTCTTGTTTTACACCTGCTGCTATTAAAACACGTGATATAGCTATGTTTGCTGCTCCTGCTCCTATCATTGATACAAGTGTTTCATCCATTTTTTTACCTACAAGCTTTAATGCGTTTATCGCTCCAGCTACTACGATGGTTGCTGTTCCTTGTTGATCATCATGCCATACTGGTATATCCATTTCTTTTCTGAGTCGGTCAAGAATTGTGAAACATTTTGGTTTAGCAATGTCTTCTAGGTTTATCCCTCCGAAACTTGGTTTTAAAAGTTTAACAGTTTTAATTATTTCCTCTGGGTCTTTTGTATCAAGACAGATTGGTACAGCATCCACGCCACCTAAATACTTGAATAGTAAGGATTTACCTTCCATTACAGGAAGACCTGCTTCAGGACCTATATCTCCCAGACCAAGAACACGTGTTCCATCACTAACAACAGCTATTGAATTCCATTTATTTGTGTAATCATAAACTTTAAGAGGATTCTTTTGGATTTCTTTACAGGGTTCTGCAACACCCGGTGTATACCATATTCCAAAATCATCAAAACTGTTAACTCGGCATTTAGGGATAACCTCGATTTTACCTCTATAAAAGGGATGTAATTTCATAGCATCTCTACCTGGTTTCTCTGCTTTTTTCAACAATTCTTCTTTTGAAAGTTTCTCCATAACAAACCCCATATAAACTTGCATCTTGGTATACTATTTTTCATATATATGATTTAGTCAAAAACAGAGTTTTAAAACAAAATTGTTAAAAACAGTTCAGTCTTTAAATTGCAGGGTGAAAATTATTTATGATTTTAGGGCAAGTAAGCATCTCACCGCTTGGTGCTGGAGTTAGTGTAAGTAAGTATGTTAAAAAAGTACTTGAGATACTAAAAAAAGAACCAGTAAAATGCTATACTAATGCTATGGCAACTGTTATTGAAGCTGAAACATCTGATCAGTTATTTTCTGCTGTTAAACATGCTCATGATATGCTTATCAAGGAACCTGGGGTGAAAAGAGTTATCACTGAATTAAAAATCGACCATCGTGTTGACAAAGAAGCAAATTATAAATCTAAGGTAGATTCCGTAACAAGCCAATAGATGCATCCAACTTATTTTTACAAAACAATTATATGCAGGATTTTCATTCGCAAATCCGGGAGTGTAATTTATAATGACTTTGAATGATTTAGTTGAAATAGTGATTCATGGACGTGGCGGTCAGGGTTCTGTCACAGCAGCTAATCTTCTTGCTGCAGCTGCTCTTGAAGATGGAAATATAGGAGTGCAGGCTTTTCCTTTTTTTGGAGCTGAAAGACGTGGTGCTCCAGTTAAAGCATTTGCACGTATCTCTGAAACCGAGATTCATCTTCGTAGTGAAATCTATAAACCTGATGTGGTCATAGTTCAGGATGAAAGCATCATGGAACTTGTAGATGTTTTAAAGGGTTTGAAAAAAGATGGGAAGATTTTGATTAACTCTGAAAACTCGCCTGATGATTATGATTTTTCTAAAAAATATAAGGTTGCAACTGTTGATGCTACAGGTGTTGCAATTAAACATGACATCGTTGTTGGTGGCATACCTGTTGTTAACACACCTATTCTTGGAGCAGTTCCAAAAGTTCTTGATAAGGTAACCCTGCCATCTATCCAGAAAGTGATTAGGAACAAATGGAAAGGAGAACAGGGAGAGCAGAATGTTAAAGCCACAGAGGATTCTTTTAAAGATGTGGAGGTGAACTTTTGATCGCAGAAAAACAAGATAAGGATGAGAAAGGTAAAAAATATGATGTTGTAACCACTATTTCTTATCCTAAGAAGGGTGCCATGGGTAAAACGGGTAGTTGGCGTATTTACAAACCAACTCTTGATCAAAAAAAATGTGTGAAATGTCTTCGTTGTTGGATTTTTTGTCCAGAGGGATGTATCAAGAGAAAAAAAGATGACAGCGTTGAGATTGATTATGATTACTGCAAAGGTTGCGGTGTTTGTGCTAATGTTTGCCCCGTGAAAGCCATTGAGATGGAACGAGAGGTGAAGAAAAAAAATGAGTGAAGTTATGATTGATACAGGTAATTATATAGCGGCAAAAGCTGCTGTTATGGCAAAACCTGATGTGGTTGCTGCGTATCCTATCACTCCTCAGACTACACTTGTAGAAGGGATTGCTAATTATGTTGAATCTGGTGAATACAAGGGCGAGTATATTTGTGTAGAAAGTGAACATTCTGCTATGAGTGCCTGTATTGGTGCTAGTGAAGCAGGATCACGTGTTTTTACCGCTACTTCGTCTCATGGTCTTTTGTTGATGCATGAGATGCTTCATTGGGCGGCTCTGGCTCGTCTTCCTATTGTTATGAATAATATTAACCGTGTTATTGGTCCTGGTTGGAATATTTGGGCTGATGAAAATGATAGTATCAGTCAACGTGATACTGGTTGGCTGCAGGTTTATTGTAGTAGTAACCAGGAGATTTTTGATACAGTAATTCAAAGTTTTAAACTTGCTGAAGACAAAAAAATATTGTTGCCTACTATGATTAATTATAATGCTTTTATTCTAAGCCATACGAGTATGCCTGCGGAGATTCCGACACAGAAAGAAATAGATGATTTTTTACCAAAGTATGTTCCCAAGTGGAAGCTTGATACTGATAACCCGGTTACACATGGTAATATTATTGGGACTCAGGATTATGAAAAAATACGTAAAGCAATGCAGGAAGCTCAGGATAACGCAAAAGAGTTGATTCCGAAGATTGCTAAAGATTGGGAGAAAAAATTTGGGCGTTATCATGGTGGTCTTTTTGAAAAATATAGATGTGATGATGCAGAACATATACTGATTTCAATGGGTGCTATTGGTGCTGAAAGTAAAACCGCAATAGATGTTTTAAGAAAAGAAGGTGTTAAGATTGGTCTTGCTCGTCTTCGAGTGTTTAGACCATTCCCAGCTGAAGAAGTTTTAGGGATGAGTAAACAAGCTGATTTGATTGTTATAGATAGAAATATATCTGTGGGATCAAATGGAGCTGTTTATAATGAAGTTAAATCTGCATTATATAGGGAATCTGAAGCTAAAGTTTCTGGTTTTATAGCAGGACTTGGCGGTAAAGATGTAACCTATGAAGATATTATGAAGATGTGTAGGAAAGCTATAAAAAGTTATAAAAAGAGTCAGGTTTGGTATGGTTTTAAGGAGGATTGATATTTTTGGCTATTAAAGATTTACCGGAAACTGAATGTGTACTACCTGGGAGTGCGGCATGTCCAGGGTGCCCTGCAACTATTGGCTTGCGTACTGTTTTTAAAGCACTTGGTAAAAACACTGTTATGGTGGTTCCAGCTTGTTGCACTGCAGTTATTGAAAGTTTGTATCCTTATACTAGTTTTGATGTACCTGTTATGAATATTGCTTTTGAGGCAGCAGCAGCGGGAGCATCAGGTGTGGAGGCTGCTCTCAGGCAGCAGGGTAAAGAAGATACCACAGTTCTTGCTTGGGCTGGTGACGGTGGAACATATGATATAGGCTTGCAGGCTCTGTCTGGTGCACTCGAACGCGGTACAAATTTTATTTATATATGCTATAATAATCAGATTTATTCTAATACGGGTGTACAGCGTAGTGGTGCAACACCTATGGGTGCTTGGACAACAACTACTGTTGGTGGTAAAGAAGAGTTTCCTAAACAGATGGGCGAGATTATTCAAGCGCATCATCCGCCATATGCCGCTCAGGCATGTATAAGCTATCCTGAGGATTTGTATAATAAGATTAAAAAAGCTAAAGATATCAAAGGACCGAAATATATTGAGATTCTTGCACCATGCCCACCTGGTTGGCGTTTTCCTATGGAAAAAACTGTTGAAATGGGTTCTATGGCTGTTGAATGTGGTGCTTGGTCTTTGTTTGAATATGAAAACGAAAAAGTCAAGTTTAACAAAAAAAGCAAGCTTATACTTGAGGGTAAAATTGATCGTAAACCAGTTGAGGATTGGTTGAAACTTCAGGGTCGTTTTAAACGATTGTTTAAACCTAAGCGTAACGTGGAAAAAATTAAAGCCATTGAAGAGTTTACAGACACAATCTGGGAACGTTACCGAAGCTGTTATTTGTAATAAAAAACATTACAAGTTCCCAAGATATTTAGGAGTGTGAGTAAAGAATCCATGGAGGCAATGTGTTATGCTTGTAAAAGAGATGATAAAGCAGAGCCTCCCCCTGCTATTGATATGTGGCTTTGGTGGCCTGATAGCGGGTAACACTCTTGGTTTGATGACTGATCTTTTTGAAAACATACCTGGTTTAATAGTAGTAATACCGGGCATTATTGCTCTTCGTGGAAGTATTAGTACTGCTTTTGGAAGCAGGTTGGGTTCAGCTTATCATCTGGGTGTTATTGATGAAAACAATATGTGGAATGATGAACTCAGGCAGAATATTCTCGGTAGTTTTATTCTTAGTTTTTCAATGTCAGTTATTATTGGTGTTCTTGCTTTTGTTACATCTGTTCTGATGGGTGCTAATCCTGATGGTTTAAAGCTTGTGACTATTGTTTTAATTGCTGGTGTTCTTTCAGCTTTGATTCTTACTGGTTTAACCGTGTCTATTGTTTTTGTTGTGTTTAAACGTGGTTGGGATCCTGATAATGTTACGGGACCTGCTCTTACTACTTTTGGTGATATTGTTACAATAGTTTGTATTTTTGCTATTGCTATTTTTGTGGAGGGTTTGTTGTGATTTATAGTTGGAAAAAGATTGTGAAGAATAGCATGCCTCTTCTAACATTAACTGTTTTTGTTGAGATTATAGCCGGGCAGATTCTTTTGTTTAATCAGAATATTCTTGTTTTGTTTCCCTTGTTTCTTGTTTCTTTCCCTGTGGTTAATGGTGTTGGTGGAAATATTGGTAGTGTGTTGGGTGCTAGGTTGGCTTCTGGTCTTCATGTTGGTTCTGTTAAGATAAGTTTGAAGGATCGTGAGATGCGTGATGGTTTTATTACTAGTATTGTTCTTGGTGTTATTTCTTATTTTATTCTTGGTTTAATTATTTATTATTTTGTGTTTTATTTTATGGATATTAGGATTAATATTAGTGTTTTGAGTTTTGTTTTAGTGGTACTTTTTTCTGGTTTTTTGTTGGTTTGTTTGCTTTGTTTTGTTAGTGTTGTTACTGCTTTTTTGTCTTTCAAGCATGGTATGGATCCTGATGATGTGGTGGCTCCTGTGGTTACTACTGTTGGTGATTTTATGGGTATTGTTTTGTTGTTTGTTTTTGTTAGTTTAATTGTTTCGTAATTTTTTTTTCATTTTGTTATTTTTCCACATTAGTTTTATATATAGTTTTTTAGAAAATGTGGTTTTGGTAAAGAAATTATATGGTTAGAGATGCGAGGGAAGTGTTATGATAACTGAAGAGAATTTTATTTGTAACATTTTTCTCATAATGACATAATTTCACGTTAAATTTAAATATAATCATTAATAGAGTATATCACATTATAGAATTTGCGATATAATCAATAAAAGCAAGGTGAGGAAAGGAAATTGAAAGCTAATCAAAAAGCTAAAAAACACAACATTGCAGTAGCTCCAGTGCTTGGAACACTCTTAGTACTCCCTATAATAATGCTAATAATAACAGCTATGATGACCTGGGCGGAGGGGCTTATAAACCAACTAAAAGATTTGCAAGACAGTGTAAGAAAAACAACCAATATTTACAACGAACTGTCAATAAATCTATCACATTTTAAAGATAAAGACATAATCTGGCAGGATGGATACGAATGCGATTTTGACTGCTCTCAATGGATACTTGAAAAAAGTAATACAAATTCTAATATGAGTGTTGGACCAGCATCTGGAGGAGAAGAAAGCTATTTTTCAGGAACACTTGGAGCAAACATAACAACACAATCAGGATATACTCGGATTCACAAACCGTTTCCAACAAAAAACCTTGGAAAAGTAAGCATTGAACTTAAATTTACAATAGATAATTATGAAACACTAAAATTTTTAAATATAAGTCAAAATGATACTTTCAATATTGGATCAATAAAAATTGATATTCAGAATAATAAAATATATTGCTGGAATGAAACTTTGTATGAAACAATTGCTAGTGATGTACCTCTTCTTAAAGATAAATTTGGATGGCATACAATAGTTTTAAAAATAGATCTTTCAAAAAGCGAATATATGAGTTTAAATTTTGATGGAACAGAATACAATTTAGATAACTGCTCATTAGAAAACCCAGCTAATGAACACTCAGAAACTGCAAGAGTTACAAGAATATCATGTACAAATATTGTAAACAGTAAATCCACATCATTTATCGATGATTTTGTTTTCAGAGATTTAGAATTTTTTGAAAAACTATGTTTAGAATAAAAAAAATGGATGGTAAAAAAAAAATGAAGGCTAATAGAAAATACAGGGAACAAGCGGTGGCTTCCGTTACCGGAACAATGCTAACTCTTCCTATAGCCCTTCTCATTGTTGCCGCTACAATGATGTGGGGTAACAATATACTAAAACAGATTGATAATTATGAACAAACATTAAAAGATACAGAAGTTGATAAAAGTCAAGAAGAAGTAGATGTAGAAAATATTACTCTTAATTTAGATAGTAGCATTTACTGGCAGGATGATTTCGAGGGGCAACAACTACAATGGAATAAAAGAAATAGTTATACAATTGTTGAAACTTTTCATAATAAACATTTTTATACAAAAGGACACAGTGCAAATATATCAACAGATGCAGAAACACCTGATGATACTGTAATTGGAATCAAAAAAGATTTCCCTTGGCAGCCATTTAGAAATATAAGTATAGAAATTGCTTTTACCATAGATTCAAACCAGGAATACCATGAATTAAGTATTTATCAAGATGGTGAAAAACAAGAAAAAAATGGTGCAATAAGACTGTATACAAACGGTGAGATTCACATAATTGATGACTCAGGAAGCACTTTGATAGACACCATATTTTTACAAGACACAGCTGAAGATAATCCATTCTGCTGGCATACTATGAAACTTTTAATAGACTGTAAAACTGGAAAATATATTTCCGGAAGTGTTGACGGAAAACACTATGCTCTTGAAGATTATTATCTTAAGAATTACATTGTTGAGGATGATTATAATGACAGTATAACTGTAGAATATAATTATAGCTATTCAGGCGGGGAACCGGGAGCAACATCCTACATTGATGATTTTGTTTTTAGAAAAATTAGCATGATGAAAGAAGGCGAATACACAATGCATGCTTCGCCTTACACTCCTCCCGTAGCAGATGCACACGGACCATACACTGGAAATACAAATAGTTTTAGATTAACTAAAACACTTACAGGATGGGGTCCACTTGAATTACATAGTGAAGTGTATTCAGTAGACTTTAATCATGATGGTTCATTAATTGCTGTTGTAAGTGGGCAGACAAATCCCTCTACAACAGATAATGAAGTCTATATTTTTCAAACTTCTAACTGGGCTCATATAAAAACACTCTCAGATGCAACAACTCAAAGCATATGGTCTGTGAATTTCAACCATGACGGTTCATTACTTGCAGTTGGAAGTGGTGATTTTAATGTTTATATTTATGATACATCAACTTGGAACAATATACACACTCTTACTGATTCAACATTGTCTGTGCGTACAGTAAATTTCAACCATGATGGTTCATTACTAGCAGTTGGAAGCAATGATTTTAATGTTTATATTTATGATACATCAACCTGGACTAATATAAAAACTCTTACTGATTCAGAAAAAGCTGTATATTCTATAAACTTCAACCATGATAGTTCATTACTTGCCGTAGGAAGTTATGATAATAAAGTCTATATTTATGATACATCAACCTGGACTAATATAAAAACTCTTACTGATTCAACTGATTGGATATACTCAGTAAATTTCAACCATGACAACTCCTTACTTGCAGTAGGAAGCCGTGATTATAATGTTTATATTTATGATACATCAAGTTGGAACAATATACGAACATTAACAGATGCAACATTTCATGTTTTATCAGTAGATTTCAACCATGATGGTTCATTGCTTGCAGTTGGTACTAGATATCCATTTGATACTAAGGTTTATATTTATGATACATCAAGTTGGACCAGTATAGAAACTCTTACTGATTCAAGTTTTGACACTCATTCAGTAAAATTCAACCATGATGGTTCATTGTTAGCTGTTGGTAGTCATGATGAGAAAGTTTATATTTATGATATAGGTGGAACAAATCAAATAAGTTTCACAGGAAGCGCAACAGGTGGGACACCACCATACACATACAACTGGGACCTAGACAACGACGGAAGTTACGATGACTCACCCCTAGAAGACCCCACAATAAACGTAGACACATACTGGAGCACCACAGGAACCTACACCATAGGACTACAAGTAACAGACAACACAGCAACCATAGATACTGACACAACCACAGTAACCATAGTAATGGGGGGGCTTGATAGTGGACCTTGGCCAAAATTCTTACAAAATGAGCTAAACAAAGGTCTTAGTTCATATGATACAAGTTTTGTTGATGGAACAGTAAAATGGACATTTTCAACAGGAGCAGTTACTGCTCATTCACCAACTATAGGTTCAGATGGAACAATATATGTTGGTACCGCTGGATCCCAATTTGGATTATATGCCTTAAATCCAGATGGAAGCCAAAAATGGAGATTTACTGAAGATGGTTTAGTAAACGCTCCAACAATTGGTGCAGATGGGACTATTTATATTGGATCGACTAATGATAATTTATATGCAGTCAACCCTGATGGTACACAAAAATGGGTTTATACCATGGGAGGATCTGGTTTTGGAGATATAAGATCTGATGCAAATATTGGTTCAGATGGAACAATATACATAGGATCTCGTGATGACTCATTACATGCTATAAATCCTGATGGAAGCCAAAAATGGGAGTTTCCAACAGGCGGAAATGTAGACTCATCACCTGCAATAGCATCAGATGGAACAATATACATAGGATCTCAGGATGGTAATGTTTATGCAGTCAACCCTGATGGAAGCCAGAAATGGGCTTTTTCTGCAGGAACCTGGATAGATTCATCACCTGCAATAGCATCAGATGGAACAATATACATAGGATGTCGGAACAATAGATTATATGCAATAAATCCTGATGGTACAGAAAAATGGAGTTATACAACATTTGATGATATAAGTTCATCACCTGCAATAGCATCAGATGGAACAATATACATAGGATGTGGAGATACTAGTGGAATTTTATATGCAATAAATCCTGATGGTACAGAAAAATGGAGTTATACAATTGGTGATATAAGCTATGCTTCACCTGCAATAGGTTCAGATGGAACAATATATATAGGTTCATACGACGACAATTTTTATGCTATAAACCCAGATGGCACAGAAAAATGGAGTTATACTGTAGGAAATTTTATTAGTTCTTCTGCAGCAATAGGATCAGATGGAATCGTATATATTAGTGATGCAACAGGTGATGTATATGCATTTGAAGGGTCTACTGGAGGAGGAAATAATCCACCTAATAAACCAAATAATCCAAGTCCATCTCAGGGCGACACACAGATTAGCTTAAATCCAACACTTAGTGTAGATGTATCTGATCCAGATGGAGACACAATGGATGTAACTTTTTATGATGCATCTGATGATAGTGTTATATCAACTGATTTCAATGTTGCAAGTGGGTCAACTGCTTCTGTAACTTGGTCTGGACTTGAAAGAGGGTTTGATTATACTTGGTATGCAGTAGCAGATGATGGAACAGATAGCACCAAAGGGGACGATTTACCATTTTATGATTTCTGGTTTTTTGCAACACTTAATGATTGTCCAGATGAACCAGCCACTCGTTCACCAGCAGATGGAGCTACAGGATTAGGTCTTAATCCAACTTTAAGTATATCTGTTTATGATAATGATGATAATACTATGACTGCAGAATTTTTAGATGTTGCAGATGTTACGAACCCAATATCCATAGGTACAGTAAATAATCTACATAATGGAGATACCGCATCAGTTCAATGGAATGGGTTAAGTCCTGGTACAACATATTATTGGAGGGTTGATATATCAGATGGGCCTGATCATCCATATACAGGTACTTGTGTCAAATCTACGGTTCGTTGGAGTTTTACAACAGCTGGAAACGCTCATCTTGCAATTAATCCAAGTTCACAACAATATGATTTTGGTTCTCAGTTAGAAGGTGTTCAACCTAATCCAACATGTACATTTACAATAGAAAATGATGGGGATAGTGGTTCAACTTTGACTTATTCAATCTCTGAATCTGAAAGTTGGATAGTAGATGTTAATCCTTCATCAGGTAGTTTAAACGAGGGAGAAACATCTACAATTAATGTTGAAATTGCAACTCGCGACATGATAACAGGAGTAAACTCAGGAGTATTAAATATAGATACAAATGCTAATGATGAATCATTTACAGTAAATGTTGATGTTAGTAAGTGGGAGGTACCAACAGGCGGCAGTTGGTCTAACGAATGGAATGGAGATTTACAAGATGTTCAAGATGGTGATGGAGGAACATGTTTAGATAGCGATCCATGGACAATAAATTTAGGATGGCATTGGACAGATTGGGCGTCTTTTACTTTTGATACAAATGAAAAAGCAGATGAAGTTTATACTATGATCGAGAATAGTCCAGCAAGAATAGTATCTATGGAAGTAAGATTTCACTATTGGGATGATGATTACTTGGGAGGCATGTGGAGAACGCATACAGAAAGTAGATCTGCAGGAAATATGCCACCTTATCACGTATATTTCGACTTAGGATACCTTCTACCCGGCATTTCAGGCTCTACTGAAGTAAATGAAGTTGAAATAAGATTTAAACTCGATAAAGACGTAGGCGATCCCCCGGTTTATGCAGAAATATTCGAAGTGCAGTGTAGTACACCATAAATTTTTTTATTTACTTTAGAAGCATTTAAATAATAAATAAAAAATCTATATTTCTGGATGTACTGTAAAAAAGAAAAAATAATAATTTCTCTATTATTGATTACTGTTGTCTTATTAGCAGGTTGTAATGAACAAAAGAGTACAAACAAACAGACAGACAATGATTCTTATTTAAACAGTTCTGAATTAATTATTTTTTCTGCACAAAAATTCTATGAAGATAAGATTAAGACAAAAGAAAACGGGACAGAAGTAATTGATTATAAATCTCTTGAAGATAAAGATAAATTATTGATTATTGATAAAATTGATAGTATTGGTTTTATCGAATCAACAAATGATACATTTATCAAATTCCAATTTCAAAATAAATCGAACAAAAACAGCGATTATTATTCAGAAATTTTTTTTATATTTGAGGGAAATTTAACACATATTTATAACCAAAATGATTGGGTGGAAATATCTGTAACAATAAAACAGGTAGAATTCGAATATGATAATAAAAGCTACAATATGGAATTATTTGAAGAAGAATGGGATAGAGATTACCTTGAGAGTAATAATTCTTTTAAATCTTTACCTGAGAGTTGTATAAAAAAAGCTTATAAATATGTATATATATCAAACGAAAAACAATCTGATTGGTATAATAATTCTATCACAGATCTATATGATAATAACTATGAGACATACATAAAAACAAATAAGGAGATTAATAGTTCATTTTGGACTGATTGGATTATTTTAAAAAATTTAAAGGAAGAAAAGTGTTCGAAAATTAGATTTTTAGCATATAATAAAAAAAGCAATGAAGAACCTCTTATGCATTGTCAAATTAAAATAAATGATGATACAAATAACCAAACAGCGATGATATATGATACTATAAATGGTAGTTATCAATGGTCTGATGCTTCTAATTACTCATATGATAGATGGTTTGAAGTAAGTTTTACTCCAACTGTTGTTGATACTGCTATGATTCGTTTTAAAGCTGTAAATGGAAGTTCTGTTCGTCCTAAATTGTATGAGTTTGAATTATTATAAAACATGGTTGAGAAAGTATGGGAAAAGCTAATATTACGCTTGAGATGAAGAGGAAAAGAAAGGGAGTAGTTTATAGTATTACTCTTCATGGTCATGGAAGTGTGGTTTTTAAGAGTGGTAACCATGTTAAGATGAAG
>CAYLLH010000082.1:0-2685 GCA_964384785.1 uncultured Thermoplasmatales archaeon
GTGTTGGATGGAAAAATAGCACGATTAAGGATCGAAGGTGTTATGAGTACCTTTTTATATAAAAATAAGTATTAATCAAATTGGGGTAATGAGAATGAATAAGAAAAAGAAAAGAGTTGACATTACCGAATCATTCGATGATCCAGAATCAATAAAAATTTCAAATAAGATATTTCAAATAGGTGGAAGATTAAAAGAAAAGGATTTCACCCAACGATTCACAATATAATCAAGTTTTAGAATTATGAGTAATAACCATTTTACTGTTGAAGATTTCTCATTTGAGTATTTGGAAGAAACATTTCAACCAACCAAAAGACCATTAAATAAAATCAAGTACCTCTATAACTATTTCAATGTTTTAAAAAAGGAAAGGAACTTTGAAAACATTACCATAATCAAAGAAAATGATTACATTGATAAGTTTTATCTGCGTGATTATTCAAGGTATTATGCAGAATCCTTCCACAAACTTCATAATAGATCAGAACGTCTTCATTTTTTCTCAGGAACAATAGATAAACAGGAATTTAAAAGCATTTTAAAAAATGGATCAACAGAATATTTTCAAGGAGAAAAAACGAAATACAATTATCTTGGTCATCTCACACTAAAACCAGTCGAAGATGAATATGGATCAAAACTTATCGGTAGAACCGCAATAACCCCATATCCAGAAAAACAAGGAGAAAACACCAGACATTATATTACAACGAAAAACACTTGTTCATTGTTTGGAATTGAATTATCATTACAATCACTACCATTTCATGAACAAGATATTGCAGTTGGTGCTTGTGCCTCTGCATGTTTATGGATGACGCAATTTCCCATCCAAAAATGGTATGATATCCCAATAAGATCAATCGCAGAAATCACGGAACTAAGCAGACTACAAGGCCCATATGATACCTCACCTGCTCCCTTATTTCCTTCTGAAGGATTAACACCATCAGAAGTTGCATCCTATCTGGAAGTATTAGGCATTCATTTCCAAATTTTTGATATAGAAGCATTGTATAATAAAAGAATTGAGCTGAAAACAAAACAAGGATATGAAGTTAGTATAAACGAACTCATTGATGATATCATAAAGGCATATTCTAACGCAGGCTTTCCCATCATATGTAATCTTGACATGGGTAATAATGGACAAGGACATGCAGTACTTATATCAGGATATAAAGAAGCTAAAACTGGAGAAATAATTGAACTATATCTTCATGATGATAAGATTGGCCCATACTGTCGGACAAAATTTGATAAAGAATACAAAACTCATTGGATCAATCATTGGATTGACTCAAAAGAAGTATCAAAAATAGTGCTGAGAAAATTCATCATCCCTGTTGATCCGTTAGTAAAACTCCATTATCTTCAATGCTTTGAAAAATTCTATTCTTGGAGACAATCCCTAGAACGGATAGAATTTAAACTGTATCACATCAGCAATTATAGAAAACAAATAATCAATAAAAAATTCGAAGATAAAGAAAACGTTCTATCTAAAAATATGCCTAGATACATATGGGTAGCTCACATTTATGATGAAGACAAAAAAGTAAACACAAGAGATGCAGTGTTTGATGCAAATAGAATCTTCCTAAGAAAACCTGAAACCATCATTGAATTCGCCTAGTATGAAGTCCTAAAATCTCCATTATAAATATCTTTCAGTTAAATAATTTACATACTCTGAATGATTAGCAGATAACTTTTCTCTTAATTGAACAATGAGATCCTGATAAGATAAATAATGAAATTTGACATTATCTTTTTTTACGGACTCAGCAAACTTTTCAAGTTCTTTTTTATGAATACAATTCTCTACACCAACAGATTCATAGTAAAGATAAAGCAATCTAAATTTGGATTTGCCATATTTCAGTTTCAAACCTAAAATATGTCTAATTAGTTGCGTAGGATATAAAATTTGAAATGTATTATCCTCTGGAGAGATGCTCTCTGCAAGTTTATAAATATTAGGTAAATCCACCCATATGTCAGGAATTGAAAAATATTTTTCCTTGAAACCCTTATTACCATTCCGTTTACTGAATGGTTCTGAAAATTTGCTTTCAATTGCATATGCTTTATATCCATTATTCGAATTGTTTTCTATAACAACATCGATATTTGGTGGTTTATCAAACTTCTTATCAATGTAATATTTCTTTTCAAAAAATAATTTTTTTGGTTCATTATTATAATTGCAGAACTTGCAAAAATTAGCAATTTTTGAGATATCTTTATCCATCCAATACTGAAAAACATTAACTGCGAGAGCAGAAGAAGAATGAAGTGCTTGCATTTTAGAAGGAGTCGTACTTGTTGAATGTAATTCACCACCATCCGCCTTATTAAATGAATCTTCAATCTCAGATCTTAATGGTTGAAACAAATTTTTATCTAATGTTTTGGTATACATCTTTTCACCCCGTATACCTTTACTGCCAATAAGATCCAATTTATTTTTTTCCGCCCATATTTTCTGTTTAATTTTAATTAAGTCAAGTGATTTCATAATACTCACCAATTTGAATTATTTCACCCACCAGTTAAAAACCCGTTAATGATTATTTGTAGCTTAACTTCGCCACATAGATGAATTGAGTCAATTTTTTTTGCCCAATGGAAAAGAGATATCAAGAGGATATCTCCTTATATTAATTCATGACTAAAAAT
>CAYLLH010000083.1:0-13060 GCA_964384785.1 uncultured Thermoplasmatales archaeon
TATGGTCTTTCTGAGACTTACCCTCCTCTGTTTTTTCATTTATTGCATCCCGCTTTAAATGAAAAGCAGGAGGGTTAATTTAATTTTTCAACAGCCTAAGAAAAATAAAATTATTTGTTAATTAGTTTCTTTTGTTGTTTACTCCATTTTTTGTTAGGAGTTTTTTTAAGCCATTCCACATACTGATCGATAAACTCAAGGCGTTGTTGAAAATTCTTTTTTTTCTGTTTTTCTAACTCTTCAAGATCAACATCTGGAACTTTCATGTTATATACCTTTTAAACAATTTATTTGTATTAAGTTTTTTGTTGAAAGTCTGCAATAGTTTATTATCTAAATAATTCTTAAAAAACTTGTATAAAAACCTTGCATCCTCAATATCTTTCTCACTTCCAAGATAAAGCTTATAAGGGATTTGTAACTCTAATGAAGAAATAAAAACTTTGTAATGGTTGATAAATACTTTTTTCTTTTCAGATAAAGTCCAAACGTCAAGTTCTGACTTGGGAAATTTTAATTCAAAATTTGGAATGAATTCATCTTTTTTAGAAAAACGAATCGGAATATTATCACATAAATAATTTTCATATGCCTCTTTAGAATCTCTTGTGTTTATACACTCATATTTTTTATGTACTTCATCCCAGAATTTTTTAAAAGCATCATAATCTGTTTTTTCAATAAATACATCTATATCCTCAGAGCTGCGGCTTCTACCAAACAAAATAGCAACATAACCACTAATAATTACATAATCAAAATATTTCTCAAGAACTTTTAAAAAATTTTTAACAAATTTATCTAAATCTGATAAATCTTTATTTTTAAGCTCAATATGATCCGCAGTATAATCAAATTCCATCAAAGAACACAAGATTTGATATACATTAATCTATATTTTAATACCTCTGTAAAAGACAAAAATAGTAAAAAAATAAAATAATAAAACTGAGTTGATTTTATATATCAAACAAAGAGTATAGAAAAAACTATAGTATGAGTCAAATAGAAAACATTGTGGAAAAAATCAAAAAACTTGGAGGGGACAAAGTAAAGTTCATAATACTTTATGGATCCTTATCAACTAATAAACAAACACCTTTATCAGATGTTGATCTCGCAGTTTTTTATAATGGTTCTAAAGAAGAAAGATTTCGTTTTAGAATGAAAATCCTGGGACGGGTTCCAGATAAATATGATATACAAATATTCCAGGATTTACCACTCCATGTAAAAAATGAGATAATCAAAGGTAAAGTTTTATACAAATCTGATAATCAACTAATTTATCAGATAGCAAGAGAAACCTATCAGGCTTTTGATGATTTCAAAAAACGTTTTTATGATTACATCAAAGGTGATGTTATAACATGAGAACAGAACTTATCAAGATAAAAATACAGGAGATACAAGACAACCTTAAAATCGTTGAAGAAAACCTTCCTGATAAATATAATGAATTCAAAAAACTTGGACTTGTTAAAGATGGTATATACAAAAAAATAGAATCATGTTTAGAAAACGTAATCGATATTTGTTCAATTATAAACTCTGATCTAAAACTATCGATACCTGATCGCGATGAAAACATTTTAGATAACCTAAATAAAGAAGGCATTCTATCCGATAAGATAACCAGTGTTCTAAAAGATATGAAAGGTTTTAAAAATATACTTGTTCACAGATACGGAAAAATAAATGATGAAATAGCATTCAAAGTATTAAATGAAAAAATAAATTACTTTTGTAAATAAGATTCATTATTAAGAAAGACAAAGTGAGAAAGTTATGATATTTGAGAGAATTCAAAAAATTAAGCTTTATCTATTTCCCTGGAATCCTTCAAGTTATTAGGTTAGGAATCTCTATGTTTATTTTTTTACTTATACTTCTGATCATTCCTTTCTATATCTCTGGAGTATTCAGTTATAACGAATTTTTAAACATCTTTAAATTTTCTTTGATTGGAGGCATAATAATAGCTGTTGTAAAAAGCATTATTCTTTATAAAAAGAAAAAAAAGAAATAAATTTTTTATAAAAACTTGATTCCGCCTTCAGTTATACTAATATCTTGTGGTTTCAAAGTATGACGGGTTGCACGCATTTTACGAATCGTGAGTTTACGACGATCCATAGCTGTATCCAAATCCATTCTTAGTATTCCATCCACTAAGAATTCACTTATGCTATCTCGACTCAAACTACGGCTTCCTTCAGGTATTTCTGATGTAACAATTGATGTACAGTTGTCTTTACTAAGAATGTTTATTATACTTCGGACATGCATACGTGTTGCAGATGTTGAACCCGCAGGATATTTCTGAGTATCAGATGGCTGGTTTTCAGCTGGAATTATTTCATGCACTCCTTTAACCCAAACTGGCATTTCTGACACGGGTGTAAGTGAATCAAGTACTACA
Source organism: uncultured Thermoplasmatales archaeon (assembly GCA_964384785.1). Classification (GTDB taxonomy): domain Archaea; phylum Thermoplasmatota; class E2; order DHVEG-1; family DHVEG-1; genus JAZKSG01. The sequence goes on from CAYLLH010000083.1 coordinate 2,423, forward strand.
CGCTGGTAGTTTCCATTTGTTATCTCTCGTTCCATTTCACGATGAATATTTGGTTCATCAAGATCTATATACATAAACTTCAAATTATTATTATCAACAGCATTATGAAAATCAAAACCCAGCTCATCAGCCTGACGCATAATATTTTTTATTCGTTCATCAGTAGATAGATATAAACATTTTTCATTGTTTTTAACGCCTTCATCTATGTAATGAAAACACATAATGGTTTTACCGGCACCAGGAGTACCAGAAACCAAAGTTATAGTGTTCTCCGGGAAACCACCATTCATCAATGCATCCAAACGACCAATCCCTGTTGATACACGTGTTTTTGAGATATCATTAGCCATTGGTTTATTTCTAAAAGGTGTATTAGTAGTATTATCTGTGGGTTTAGTATCAGTCGTGGGTTTATCTGTTACACGTGACCAAGGACTACTGGATTTCTCATCAGTTTCATCAGTTGTATTCCAAAGATCATCAGTTTCTTTATCATTTTCTTTAAAACTATTTCTTATTTTACTCCAATTATCCATAATGCTATCCTATCCTCCATTAAATTGACCAAAAAAATATATATTAATTTATTTTTTTTTTTGGTCTTTATGCAAAGCTAACTAACTTTATTCTAATAGACAAACATTTTATATATCTTTCCAAACTTTCAAAAAAAATTGTGTATAAGACTACAATTCTTGATGGTTACATAGATGAACCCACATGCCTAGGTGTACCACCATACATCAGCACATATCCTCGTTATATCGCTGGTGCTATATGGGATGCTGATAGTAAAAACCAGATTTTTTATCTAACAATAGATCAACTAAGACAACAAACCGATCTTAAAAAAACCATTGAAAAATCAGATGCATTGATAATAATAGCTGGTATGAGCGTACCTGGAAGATATCAGAGTGGATATCCTCTTGGACCCAGGGAAACACAAAAACTAACACAGGAAATCAAAAAACCAATAAAAATACTAGCTGGACCTGCAGCCACCCATGGGTTTGGAACAGGAGGCGGGCAACAAACACGAAACTTAAAACGATATTTTGATATCAACATAACAGGCGATTCAGAAATCGTTATAAAAAATCTTTATGAAAAACAGTTGAAAACAAAAAATGTAGAATTTGATAAAAAAAGAAAAAAACCAGAAGATATACAAAATTTTGCAGAGAAGGGCTCAAAAATAGTTACAATGCATCCCTTTTTCCCGGATTACTTAATAGCTGAAATAGAAACCTACCGAGGATGCCCTCGAAGTATTCATGGCGGATGTTCATTTTGTAGCGAACCACTAAAAGGACTACCTCAGTTCAGACCCATAAATCACATCGTTCAGGAAATAAAAAAACTTTACAATCATGGAATACGTCATATAAGAATTGGGAATCAACCATGTATTTTTTCATACCAATCAAAAAAAATAGGAATAGAAGAATTCCCCGAGCCCAACCCGGAAGCAATCAAAGAACTATTTGGAAAAATAAGAAAAAACGCTCCTAATCTAAAAACACTTCATATCGACAATGCAAACCCTGGAGTTATAGCAAAACACCCGGAAAAATCTAAAAAAATCACTAAAACTATTATAAAACATCATACACCAGGTGATACTGCAGCATTCGGCGTGGAAAGCATAGATCCAGAAGTAGTGAAACAAAACAATCTAAAAGCCGATGAAGAAGAAATAATAAAAGCCATAAAAATCCTAAACCAAATAGGAAGAAAAACTGGATATAATGGTATGCCTGAGCTTCTACCGGGTTTAAATTTTGTATTTGGTCTTAAAGGTGAAACCAAAAAAACTTTTGAACTCGATTATAATTTTTTAGAAAGAATACTTGATGAAAACCTGCTACTTAGACGTATCAACCTACGGCAGATCACACCAATACCTGGCACAAAAATGTATGAGATTGGAAACAAAATCGCTGTTAAAAACAAAAAATATTTCAAAAAATTCAAAAACAAAGTAAAAGAAAACATAGAACGACCTCTTCTTGAAAAAATGCTACCCGCAGGGAGTATACTCAAAGATATTTACACTGAAAAACATGATGGAAAACTAACCTTTGGAAGACAAATAGGATCATATCCATTACTTGTTGGAATAGTTGATAAACAAAAAATCGGCGAGTTTATTGATGTAAAAATAATAGATCATGGATATCGATCAATTACTGGTATAAAATACCCGTTAAATATCAACTATGCATCTTTAAACACTTTAGAGAATCTACCAGGTGTAGGGAAAAAAAGAGCAAATAAAATAATACTTAACCGACCATACAATAACTCTGAGGAATTAAAAAAAGTCTTTGATGACCCTGAAATTATCAAAAAATTTATAGATTATATATCTTTCTTAAAAAAAAGAAAAAATATAGGGTAATAAGTTTTAAACCATGAAAATATTTACAGAGAGAAAAAAAAAACCCAAAAAAAATTTTGAAGGTTTAATCGTATTATGGATGAAAATAAAATAAATGGGATTCAGAAAAATATTGGATATGAATTCAAAGATAAGAATTTACTTATTAATGCATTGACTCATAAAACATATGCTTATGAGGCTATGAAACCACTTGAATATAATGAAAGACTTGAATTCCTTGGAGATAGCATCCTTAATTTTGTAGCAGCAGAAGAACTATATCAAACCAATAAATATTTTTCAGAAGGTGAACTTACCCGTAGACGTGCAAGTATTGTAAATAATGTTTTTCTTTCAGAAAAAGCAACAGAGATAGAACTAGGAAATTATATCCGGCTTGGGAAGGGTGAAAAAAAACAGAAAGGATATGAGAATGCTTCAACTCTTGCAAATACACTTGAGGCATTAATTGGAGCAGTTTACTTGGATAGTGATTATCAGACTGTGAAAAAATTTATTCTTGATAATGTTTTCAATGACAGTATTGTTTTTTAACCATGGTTTTCTTTTTTTAGATATGGTACACCTGTTTTAGGGTTAACCTTAACTTTATAATTTTCTGGTTTTTTAGCAGGTATACCTTTTTCTGATGGTGTTTTACTGAAATAATAAAAGGTTCTTGTTCCACCATCTTTTTTCTTAACTTCGCGTTTGTAAAGAGTGTATCCTCCGATTTCAAAAAATTTATTTGGTTTTTTATATTCAACGATTGCTGTAGAATTTGTGAAATACTTTTTTACATTGGACATAAGTAGATACATTAGAAGGATTACCATTATTACAAACAGTGTGTAATGCATGATTATTTCTTCACGGTAAACAAGCATTAGTATATTCCAGAATAAGAACCAAAGTAGAAAGATTATTGCAAAGTTATGTGCATATTTTTTTTGTTTTATAAAACCGTAGGGTATGATGATTATTGATAGGATTACTATTATTATGTTAACCCAGATTATTAGACTGAGAAATGTTATTTTTAATAGTTGTTCAGTTGGTGGGTTGATACTTAGTTTATAAAAGTAGTAGATATCTAGGAGTATTATTGCTGCTATTAAAGCATATAAACCAGCTGGCATCCTGGTTTTTTTGTTCATAATTTTCTCCTCACTATACTAATCATAATATAATGTTTAAATTTATATTTTTCCCTAGTTAGAAGTTTTTTTTAGGTGTTAGCTGTAAAGAAAAGTATTTAAACCTTCAATATAAAATTATTATACAATAATATTTATAAAAAAATTTGTTTGGTGAACATATGAAGAAAAAAAACATTGTAATAATCCTTATCGTAACATCGCTCTTAATCATATTATCAACTAGTTCACCTGCTTTAGAATCAGATACAACACTTTCAGAAGAAAATAAAGTAGTACAATCAGATGACATAAAAAAAAGTTATTTTTTATCTAAAATAAATATTTCTGGTAATGCAACTGTCACAGGCAGTATGGCAAGTTTCCCTGGAGTTGGCGGAGAAATAAAACTATTTAATTCAACAATTCTAATAGATATAACTTTTGATGGAATCGAATCAACTGGGAATACTACAATTAAACCATTTTTGGGGTTATTAGACGATGAAATCCATCTTAATGGTTCACATCAATTGAATATTTGGTGTTTATGGGGAACATATAGTGTACCTACATTAGGAACAACCGGGCCGACTCATATAGAAGGTACTGCACTCTTAGTAAAAATATTATAATAACACTATATTTATAAAAATATTTATTTTTCACAACTAAAGTTACATAAAAACCTTTTTTTACGAAAGATTTAAATCAATACGAAATATACTAATTTTCTACATAAAAAAATTTTGGGGAGGTAGAAAAAAAATGAAAAAAACTAAAATAATATTTTTAACGCTATTGATAACACTACTACTCACATTTTCAACAATAAATCTGACAGCAGACCCAGATCCAAAACCCACAAACACAAGCGAAAAACTAGAAGTAGAAAAAATGGTAAGAGAAATAGGTGGAGAATGGCAAGAAACAATAACTGTTGAACCAGGAGACAGAATGCAATTCAGAATAAATGTAACCTATCATAACGTAACAGCAGGAGACCACTGGGCTTTCAACATAAACATAACAGATACACTACCAGTCATAGGAGACAACATATGCATAGAATACATCACCATGATACAAGGAGATGACCCCTTAGTATGGGGAGAAGATAACGAAAAACTAACATGGCAATATCCATCTGGTTTCCATCTAATGGATGGACAAACCATAACATTAATATTCAAAGCCAAAGCCAAAAACTTCTGTAACTGCTGCGATAAACAACTAGAAAACAGAGTAAAAGTAACAGCTGATGAACAATGCACAGGTCTAACTATAAACGGAGGAGACAGCGCATATGTAAACATAGACTGCCCAGAACCAGGTATCAACGTTGAGAAAAAAGTCTGGGATAAATATGATAACATATGGGTAGAAACAGCTTTTGGTAAAGCAACAGAAGACATGCGTTTCAACATTACCGTACACAACACAGGAGAATGTGAACTCTCAACTGTAACAGTAAACGATACATTACCAGATGAATTAGAATACAACAACCAGGCAACACCATCTAATCCAACACAAAACGGACAGTATCTAATCTGGACATTTAACAACCTGCCAGGAGATGAAAAAATCTACATAGAATTCAATGTCACAATCGATGAAAACGCAATCGCAGGAGAAATATTTGAAAACATTGTAAAAGTAACAGGGGAAACAGATCAAAGCTGCCCGGAGGATGTAACCGATCAGGACAAAGCATTTGTAAAAGTAAGTGGAATGCTACTAGAAAAACAAGTCTGGAACAAAAAAGACAATAAATGGGCAGAAGAAACACAAGCCGCAGTAGGAGACACAGTACAATTCAGAATAAAAATAACCTACTATGGAGATTACACACTATACAACATCTACATAGAAGACGAACTGCCAGACTGCTTAGAATATGCAAACAATGCAAACCCTGAGGAAACAGATATAGATGAACAAACCATAATATGGGACCTTGAAGAATCCCTTGCTAACGGAGAAGTATACACTATAACATTTTATGCTGATGTAACAGGTTTTGACCCATGCGAAGACTGCAACTGCCTAAACCTTGTAAAAGTATGGGCCAAGGAATGCAGCGGAGACAACATATATGATGAAGACACAGCACTTATACATGTAATTTGCGAGATGACCGCCGATGCAGGTGGACCATATGAAGGCATTGTAGATGAACCAGTAACCCTCATAGGAGATGCAACCAATGGAGTACCACCATACACCTACGAATGGGATCTAGACAACGATGGAGAATATGATGATGCCACAGGAAAAACTATAACACACACCTGGAATGAATCTGGAAACTACAAAATATGGCTAAAAGTATCAGATGACCTAGACCAAACAGATACAGACTATGCCTCAGTAGATATAATCCTTGAAAACGAAGCACCCGACAAACCCAGCTTAACAGGACAATCCTCAAACCTAAAACCAGGACAAAAATACAGCTACACTGTTAGTACTACAGATCCAGATGATGATCAAGTATACTACTACATAGACTGGGGCGATGGAACAAACACTGGATGGATCGGACCATACAACTCAAGTGAAAGTATAACCAAAAAACACAGCTGGTCACAAAAAAATACTGCATACACTATAAGAGCACAAGCAAAAGATATACATGATGCTACAAGCCCATGGAAAGAACTACCCATAACAACACCATATGAAAACAACTGGTTCCAACAACTAATACAAAGAATACTAGAACATTTCCCGATACTACAAACAATAATTTCAATGATGACGAAATAAAAAATACACAACTAAAACAAAATCTCTTTCTTTTTTTTTCAATTTTTTTTAAAAACATATCTTATAAACATCTAGTTTTTCATCATCAAAACTAATACTAGAAACAACCCTGCCCTCAAATTTTTTTTCTTCTAAAAAACTTTTAAGTTTAATCTCATCAGAATAAGAACTATAAACAAAATAAACAAATCCACCGGGTTTAACAAAATCTTTAATATCCTTAAGAAAACGAAAAGTATGAAACAAACCACTAAAGCCTCCATCAACAGCTATATCAAACCAACCACTACCACCAACTCTTTCATCCAACTTTGTAGGTAAATAAGGAGGATTAAAAACAACTACATCAAAACACTCATCAGAATCCAAAACAGATAAAAGATCACCATATCTAATATCAACAGAACCCGATAAAACACTCTTGTTATTTTTATAATTTATCTCAGACATGATCACGGCATAAGGATTAACATCAGAACAAACCACATCACAACCACGTCTAGCACACTCTAAAGCAATAAGCCCAGCACCTGAGCCAACCTCCAAAACCGCATCATCCTTGTTTACATCCAAACATTCAAGGATTTGAAATGTATCCTCAGAAGGCTCATAAATCTCAGGATGCAAACCAATTGATAGATTTTTATAAGTTATTTTCTCCAATATAAAAACAACCAACCAAACATGTATTTTAAAATTTAACAACTTTTCCCCCTTATAAAAAACTTTTTTTTTGTTCTTTTAAAAACCTTTATAAACAAACATATACTCACAAATAAACTGTATGAAACAGTTAACCAAAGCACAAATAACAATAGGGATACTATCATATTTTTCAATCATATGGGCCCTTATTGAAAATTTAACCAGATCATCTTTTATCATTGTAAACGCTGTAGGTTTTGCATTAATAGCATTAGCAGTAATGCTTGTACTTTCAGTTATTATTCTTAGTATACTTGAATGGATCAAAATATTTGATCTAAAAACCAATGCAGTAATAACTTTGGTAACACTTATGAGCTTTGGAATATCTCTGCTGATAATAACTATTCCAAAATAAAACAAAAAATCTTTTTTTTTTATTATTCTATAAGACTATGACGTGTTTTTTTGGTTATCTTTCAAAGTTTTTTCCATAATTTTTTTCTTTGTAATATTGGTGATAACTAAAGCAATACCTTGTCCACCATCTTCAAAATTTGTTGGAAGGATTTTAATTTTAAAATAAAGATTCTGACCGTCTTTTGTAAAATCTACATCTTTATGGAAAATTTTTCCTTCTAAAGCTTCATTTATAGAAATAGAGAGATCTGTGTTGTCTTTGAAGATTTTTAGGATGTTGTCATTAAAATTTTGGCCTATAAGTTCTTCTCGTTTTTTGTTTAAAAATTTTAGGAATGATTCATTTATCATTTTTATTTTGAGATCATTGTTAAAAATTATGATATAGTCGGATACATAGTTTACAAGTTCTGATACTGGTACTCTTGTTGCTGGGAAAAAGACTTTTGCGGGTCCAAAGGTTATCATGTCTACAACGCCTGAGATTCTCATGATGTCTAGGTATTTTGCTACTGAGTTTCGGTTGATTTTTATTTTTCTAGCGATATCTGTCACTGTCATGCCTTTAGGGTTTTCTTTGAGTATTTTTTTGATTTGTTCGATCTCGTTTTGATAACTGACCATTGCTTTTAAGTTGTATGTTTTGAAGGTTATTTATGCATTTCTCTATTGACAGGCCTATTTGCAATGCAAAGAGCGAAATGTTTAAATACTCGAGATAATATACTACGTTGTGCAATGCGCCTTTGCATTGCAAAAGAATTTCCTTAAAAAACACATCCCATTAACAAAAAAAGACTCACAAAAAAAGAAGAGGTGCCTCAACCAAAAAAATTTGAAGCATCCCATTCCCATCTCTCATCAAATTTTTTTTAACAAAATGAGAGGTACCTCTTACAAATTTTTTTTTAACAAAAAATAAGTAAAAAAAATTATTTTTTAGATTTACCAGATTTCTTCTTAGATTTTTTTGATTTAGCCTTAGAATTCTTTTTCCTGTTTTTTGAAGACTTACATTTATTTTTCTTAGAAGAAGATTTCTTATTTTTCTTTTCCTTCTTAGAATCATTGTCTTTATCATCAGAATCAGATTCAACACGTTCATTTAAAGAACCAATAGGATCATGATCAGAGATATCATCGGGTTCAACAAAATCATCCTCAGGACCCATTAAAACATCTTCATCAATATCAGATACAGGTTCAACAACTGAATCATCAGAAACCACTGGAGCAGGGATTGGAGTGTCAAATTTTCTTTTTTCAACAGCAGATGACAATGCCTCATCTAAAGATTTACCCGGAATCTCGTTAACCTCAGAACCAATATCTTCATTAGATTCAGTAGTAGATGAAAAAACATCTTTTGGTGCTTCAACAATACCATCTTCATCAATTGGTTCAACATGCTCAACAGATTCAGAAATCAAACCATCAGTAACTGCCTCAGAACTTTGATTTATTTCAGGTTCCTCAATATCTTCCTCTATATTTTCAACAGCAGGTTCAACTATAGATGCTTCTGTTTTAACAGGTGGATCAAATGGATTATTCTCAAACACTGCTTTTTCTTCAGAGTCAACATTTGAAACATCTTCACTCATAGCATTATTTTTATCTTCTTCCTCAACTTCAGAAAACTCTGTCTCAGAAGAATCTTCCAGTTCCTCATCCTCAACTTCAGAAAACTCTACAACATCAGATTCAGCGTTAGCCTCTTGATTATTTATTGACTCTGGATGAAAATCATTAGTTAGAGCAGCTGCTGCAGGAGCAGCATTTGCTTGATCATAGGATTCATTTTCTTCAGCTGGTGCATACAAACCACCATTTAATGGCGCTGGTTCAGTATAGTTATCATATTCTTGATATGAATTTTGAACAGCAGGTTTAGGCTTGTAATATATTTGAGGATATTTGTATAATATAATAACTGCTATTAATGCTGCTATTATAATCAAAAATAAGATTATAAACATCATAGCTGAAAAGGAAGATTTGTCTTTATCCTCTTCTTCAGATCCCTCAACTGATGAACTTCCTTCAACGTTAACAGTTCTATGGAATGTATCATTTTCTCCGTTTTCATCGATAACAGTTAAAGTAACCTCGTATTCTCCTGGAGCATCATATTTGTATTCAATTGTGGTTTCATTTGTGGTAAGTGTAGTTCCATCCCCAAAATCCCATACAAATTCAAGATTATCTCCATCAGCATCGTTACTATTTGATGCATCAAAACTAACTGTAAGGTCTGTTATACTGAAAAACATTTTAGCTTCAGGTTTTTTATTTATTGTTGATGTAAGATTTAAAAGATACAGGGCCGTGCTGTTTAAACCATCATTATCTGTGACAGTTAGTAATACAAAATATTCACCATATGTATCATATTCATGAGTTGCGATGATACCAGTTTCTGTTTCTTCATCTCCAAAATCCCAAAAGTATTCTACTATACTTCCATCAGGATCATAACTTCTGGAAGCATTCAATATAACAGTTTTTTCTGAAATGTTGTCTAGTCTAATCAATGATTTTGGTTTGTCTTGTGTTTCTTCACTTATTGATATTGTTATAGAGTCAGACCAAGAGCTTGTATCTTCACTATCTCTTGCTTGTGCTTTAACATTGTATGAACCAGGAGAACTCCAACTATGGGAAAGACTTATTTCTTCACCAGAAGTTTCAAAGCTTGTCCATTCGCTTATTGTTCCGTCATCCCAATCAAATCTGTAACTTATTTGATCTCCATCTGAATCAGTTGAACGAGCGGTGAATACATAGTTCCCGCCGATTATTCCTTCTTCAGAACCAGTTATGTCTGGAATAGATGGAGCATTGTTTTCTGGTTGTGGAGATGGATTATATCCGTTTTCTTCTGTTCTAAATGTAAAAGTGTCATTTGTCCAGGTTTCGCCATCATAAACATTTACAGTTACAGTGTATTGTGTGTCATATGGTAAACCAGAAATTGACAATTGTTTTGTGCCATTACTATCATCAGTACCACTGTTAGCATCACCATTGCTGCATTCGATCGTCCAATCAAAAGGATCTCCATCTGGATCAGATATGTCAATACTCCATGTTAGCGATGTTGGGCGATTTTTTGCCTCATCAGATGGATTTTCATTTGAAAGCACTGGTGGATTATTTGAATCAGGATCACTAACAGGGTTAATAGTAATAGTTACAGTTGCTTGATCAGTACCACCATTACCATCACTAATCTCATAAACAAAACTATCAGAAGTTGTTTCACTGCCATCATGT
>CAYLLH010000084.1:0-1678 GCA_964384785.1 uncultured Thermoplasmatales archaeon
AGTATATCTTTGATTTCATCCGACATAATTCAACTTAAGAATATATAACAATGATTTAATTTTTAGGATATATAACAACTTTAATTTCCCAACGTTTTATTCCCAACTCCATATTACACAGTACCAAAACAGTACATCCGAATGTAAAAAAATGCCAAAGAATAAAGCTCTTTTTTTCTGATATTAATTTAGAAAGATTTGCGGATGTATTGGGGATTATAAAATAGTAAAACTTAAATAATCCATAAATTATTCTATAATTCATGGAGTATAATCCAAGAATAATAGAGGAAAAATTAGATAAATGGATTGATAGAAAAGAAATAATTTTGATGAAAGGACCTCGGCAGAGCGGTAAAACAACATTATTTCTTCATCTAAAAGAAAAACTAAATGGTAGCTATGTCACACTTGAAGATGAAGATATGCTAAATAGTTTTGAAACCAACCCTAAACAATTTGCTAAAAGATACATACAAAACAAAAAAAATTATTTATTTATAGATGAAGCACAATACTGTAAAAAAGCAGGTAAAAACCTAAAACTTCTTTATGATTTATACAAAGACAAACTTAAATTATTTGTAACAGGTTCAGGTTCATTTGATATAAAAGTTGAAGTAGGAAAATATCTTGTTGGAAGATCTGTATATTTTGAACTTTTTCCTCTTGATTTTGAAAACTTTTTATTATGGCGAGCAAAAGACCTTCATAAAACATTTCTTGATTACAAAAAAAATTTAAATGATTTTATAAAAGATGGAAAAGAAATCACAGAAAAACCTGTTTTTACAAAAGAATTCAAGATATTACTTGAAGAATATCTTCTTTATGGTGGTTTTCCAGCTATTGTTAAAGAAAAAAATATTGATATAAAAAAAGAGTTGCTTAAAAACTTAACAAGGACCTATATAGAAAAAGATATATTTTTCTTCTTCAACCTAAGACATCTAGAAAAATTTAAAAAACTGTTAAATTACCTGAGCTTTAATGATGGATCAATGATGGAAATATCATCCATTATGAACGATGTAAAAATTGATTATAAAACAGCTGAAAACTATCTATCAATACTTTCCAACACCTATATCATAAATCTTATTCCACCGTATCACAAAAACCTTACAACAGAACTTAAGAAAACCAAAAAAATATATTTTGAAGACACAGGTATTAGAAACTCTATTTTGAAAAATTTTCTTTCTATGGAAAACAGAACCGATATAGGGGTATTAATGGAGAATTTTGTGTTAAATGAGCTTAAAAGAAATTTTGATGGAAAAATAAATTACTGGAGAACCACAGGAAAAGCAGAAGTTGATTTTATTTTACAAACAAAAAATGAGTTAATTCCTATAGAGGTAAAAAACAAAGGAAAACCTGGTAAAAGTTTTTTTAGTTTTATAAAAAATTATGAACCAAAAAAGGGAATAGTTTTTACTGACAAAAAATTTGGAATAGAAAAAGTTGGGAAAACAAAAGTAGCTTATTTACCCCATTTTTATATTTAATTAAAAAAATTGATCAACTTAAATTTCCCAACTTTATTTTCCCAACTCCAAATTACACAGTAACAAAACAGTACTTCCGAATGTAAAAAATGCCAAAGAACTGTATGTTATTTTTTATCATATAAGATATCAATATTTAGATTAACCTAAATTTTTTAGGGAAGCCT
>CAYLLH010000085.1:0-7763 GCA_964384785.1 uncultured Thermoplasmatales archaeon
ATCTGTTTAAGTTTGTAAGCAGAACGAGCTCTGTAACCCTGGTTTTTAGCTTTCTTATAAAAATGCTCACGTTTTTTATCTTTATACCAACGAGTCATAAAAAAAAGAAAAAAATTTTAGGATTTTATAGAATAATATCTATATCCAAACGTTCAGCAAGTTCCTTGTAACGATTACGAATCGTAACCTCTGTAACACCAGCAACATCAGCAACCTCACGTTGTGTACGACGTTCACCACACAATATTGATGCAATATAAATCGCTGCAGCAGCTACACCAGTTGGCCCACGTCCACTTGTAAGCTCTTTATCTGCGGCATCCTTCAGAATCTCTATAGCTTTACTTTGTACATCACCACTAAGATCAAGCATACTACAGAAACGACTAATGTAATCCTGCGGTGAAGTCGGCATAAGTTTTAGACTTAACTCACGAGCAATAAACCTATATGTTCTACCTATTTCTTTACGAGATACTCGTGATGCATCAGCTATCTCATCAAGAGTACGAGGTACATTACACTGACGACATGCTGCATAAAGAGCAGCTGCAGAAACACCCTCAATACTACGACCACGAATCAAATTTTTCAAAACAGCTTTACGATATATCATAGCAGCAGTCTCACGAACATTACGTGGAAGCCCCATGCCCGATGCCATACGATCTAGTTCTGAAAGAGCGAAAGCAAGATTACGTTCTGTCGCATCACTTATTCTAATTCGACGTTGCCATTTACGAAGACGATAAAGTTGTGCACGGTTACGAGTAGGAATACTTTTACCATAACTATCACGGTTTTTCCAACCAATAACTGTACTAAGACCTTTATCATGAATAGTATATGTCATAGGTGCTCCAACACGAGCACGTTTCTCACGTTGTTCACTGTCAAATGCACGCCATTCAGGCCCTTGATCAATAAAATTTTCATCAATAACAAGACCACAATCCTCACAAACCAATTCTGCTCGAGAGTAATCCTTTGAGAGATGCGTACTGCCGCAACTTGGGCAACGAGTTATTTGTTCAACCTCTCTTTTTTCATTTTTATCTTTAGCTTTAGATTTAACCATTTAAACAATTTCCTCCAAAAATATATTAAACCTTTCGATACACTTTTAAATGTGATAAAAAAGCTTTTATTTAAAACTTTCTAACCATTTTTTTTATTATGCCAATTTTTTTGAAGTATCTATAAGATATAAAACTGGCAACTATGAAGAAGAAAACAAAAATAACTGCAATCATCAGTTGTTTTTTCTCAAACTTCATAATCTTATAGCCTCCCCAGGCATTAAATAAAATATTGAAAGCAAAAACCTGTTAATAAAATATATCAAAAAATTTAGCATTCAAAATTATTAATCAACACGCCTTAAATCAACAGAACCGGATGTATGGAGAACATGATATAATTCATTACACCATAGAATTAGATCCAACAAAAACCCATGGTCCAAGATACAAAAAGGATTTTAAACCAGTTAAAGAAATACTTCAAACACATCTTATTGTAAATCTTTATCTTGCAGAAAAAACAATTGAACTTAAAAGAGAAAATTAAGTTTTTCTTAGAAACACTTAATAAACAAAAAAATGTTACAAAACATTCAAGAGGTAGAAAAAAAAATGGTTTGGGCATATATTTTGTTTTTGTTGATCGTATTTTTACTGTTAGTACTATCCGCGTCAATAAAAATAATGGCTGAATATCAACGTATAGTAATATTCCGACTAGGGCGTCTTAAAGGAATCAAAGGACCAGGTCTAGTATTTATAATACCAATAATCGACTCAGTAATGAAACTTGACCTTAGAACCAAGGTAATAAATGTCCCTAAACAAAGAGTTATCACAGAAGATAATGTAACCGTTGATGTAGATGCTGTTGTTTATTATCGAATAGTTGATCCTCAAAAGGCAGTAGTTGAAGTAGAAAGATATGATATTGCTACAAGTTTAAGGGCACAAACTACTCTAAGAGATGTATTAGGTGGCCAGGAGCTAGATGAACTACTATCAGAAAGAGAGAAACTAAACAAAGAATTACAAAGCATAATAGATGATGCTACAGACCCTTGGGGCATCAAAGTATCGGCTGTAACTCTTAGTGATGTTTCATTACCTGATGAAATGTTAAGAGCTATAGCAAAACAAGCTGAAGCAGAAAGAGAAAAAAGATCCCGGATCATTATTGCAGAGGGAGAATCCAATGCAGCTAAAAAAATGCTAGAAGCAGCGAAACTTTATGATGGAAGCCCCAATGCGATGAGATTACGTGAACTGCAAACACTAGTAGAAATCGCTAGAGAAGGCGATCTGATAGTTGTCCCTGGAGGGGACATAGGTAGAGTAGCAGGGATTTCTAGAGCTGTAAACTCTAAAAACTATGGTAAAAACGAATGAATAAGAAACAAAAAATCTTCTTCTTTTTTTTATTAACTTTATCAATCCTTGTTTTTCTAGTACCAAATGTTAATTCTGCCGAAGAATCAAATGTTTTAATCGTAGAAATCAACGGAGAAATAGATCACGCAACATTAGAAAAAATAAAAGAAAGTCTAAAACAAGCAAAAAATGAAAACTCACAAGCAATCATTATGCTCTTGGATACACCTGGTGGAGGGTTACAAGAAACTTTTGAAATAGCTGATATCATCCAAAATAGCAGTATACCGTTTATAACTTATGTTTATCCAGAAGGAGCAGCGGCATGGTCAGCTGGAACATTCATTTTAGTCAGCTCTCATGTGACTGCTATGGCAGAAAACACAGTCATTGGATCATGTCAACCAGTAAAAATAGGTCCAACTGGTACTGAACTTGTGGAAGATTCTAAAACAATAAATGCTCTTGTTGCATGGATTCAAAATCGTGCAAAAATCTATAATAGAAATTCAACAACAGCAAAACGTTTTATCACAGAAAACCTAAATCTTAACGCAACTGATGCACAAAAATATGGAATAAATGAACATATAACTCCCTCGATAGATCAACTTTTAAAAGATATTGATGGACTAAAAATAAATACATCAAATGGCAACACAACACTTAACACAGCTAATGCAGAAAAGATCTACTACCAGCCTTCAATACCGCTTATGATAGTAGAAACTTTATCTAATCCGATTTTAACATCGTTACTACTTCTTCTTGGAGTATATGCTATACTTTTTGGGATATCTTCACCGGGTTTCGGAGCAGAAGTATTTGGCGTTATAGCGGTAATGCTCTCACTTATAGGTTCGGGTTTTTCTATCCCGATTTTAAGCATAATCTTTATAATTATTGGAATGGTTTTACTTTTAATCGAAGTATTTGCTATACCAGGTTTTGGTGTAGTTGGTATAGGTGGTATAATAAGCCTGGCAGTTGGTGCAATATTTCTTGTACCAAGCTATTCGACAACAGAGTGGATGATTCAAATGGATTGGATTAATGATCTAATATTAGTGGTTATTTTTGCTGTAGCATTGATAGCAGCTTTTTTTGCGTTTCTTTTGTATAAGATAATAGTAATTCGTTCAAAAAAGAAAGCAACAGGTGTTTTTATTGGGGAAAAAGCAAAAGCAACTGATGATATAAGCCCTGAAGATTCTGGTTATGTTTTATTTAAAGGTGAATATTGGAAAGCAAAATCAGATAAAAAAATTAATAAGAATGATAAAGTTGTGATAACTAAAAAAGAAGGATCAACGTTACATGTGAAACCTTTGGAAGAAAAAAAATGAGTCCAAAGTATTATCAACCCCTTCTTATTTTCTCAGAGTTTGATAGCAAATGAATAACGGTTTAAAAATACAGTTTCTCGGTGGAGCAGAAGAAGTAGGAAGTCTGTCAATGGTTCTAGAAACAGAAGACGACAGTCGTTTTCTATTTGAGTATGGTATGACACCTGGCGATCCGCCGGTTTATCCAATGCCTGCACCAGCAGTAGATATGGTTTTTTTAACACATGCACATCTTGATCATTCAGGTATGATACCTTGGCTTTTTTCATCTTATGATCAAACTATCCTATCTACAGAGTTAACAGCTGAAATAAGTAACTTATTACACATGGATTCAATTAAAATAGCTAAACAAGAAGGTTTTGCTATACCTTTCAGAAGAGCAGATATAAAAAATGCTAGAAACAGCTTTGATTATGTTAAACCCAATCAAAAAAGAAACCTAACTGATAGTTATGATGTTAAATTTCATGATGCGGGTCATATACCCGGAAGTTTGATGTTTGAGTTAAAAGGAGATAGAAGTATTGTTTTCACAGGAGATATCAATGTTCAAAATACTCATCTTATTAAGGGTACAAAACCTGTAAACTGTGATGTATTAGTTCTCGAGGGTACTTATGCTGGACGTGATCATCCTCAGAAAAGAAAAGAACTAGAAAAAGAACTACTTGATAAAATAGATGAAGTAAACCGCCGAGGTGGTATAGCTATACTCCCAGCTTTTGCTGTTTCACGTTCACAAGAACTACTTATGATTCTTCGTAAAGCAGGACTTGATATTTGGTTTGATGGAATGGGTAAAAAAGTATCTAAAATCTTTTTGAAACATCCAAAATTTCTTAGAAACCCAAGTGAACTTCGTAAAGCAATGAATAAAGTTAATCTTGTTTATTCGAACCATGGACGAAAACTGGCTTTAAATGCAGATGTGATATTAACATCTAGTGGTATGATGGATGGAGGACCAATCCTTAGTTACATGAAACAACTAAAAGATGATCCAAAAAATGCTGTTATCCTTACAGGATATCAGGTTGAAGAAACCAATAGCAGACTACTGGTTGACAAAAAATTACTAGATTTTTATGGTGTACGTGAAAAAGTTGAATGCGAAGTACAATACTATGATTTCTCAGCACATGCAGGTCACAGTGAACTAATTCATTTTGCGAAGAACTGTAACCCTGAAAAAATAGTTTTAATGCATAGTGATCATCGAGAGCTACTAAAGGAGCCATTAAGTGAAATTGCTGAAGTTTATGCTCCAAATAAAGGCGAAACAATAAACATTTAACTTTTAATTTATTTTAGAAAAATTTTTAAAAAAATTTGTTAATTGAGAAAAGGAAAAAAAGAACTATGGATGATTTAAACAAAAGACAGGAATATCTTCTGAAAAGACAGATAGAGGAACTTAAAGAAGCTAAAGGAAGGCATACAGAACTTATTAGCTTGTATGTTCCACCAAGTAAACAAATCTCTGATGTTTCAGCATATCTTAGAAACGAACTTTCCGAATCTCAAAATATTAAATCTAAACAAACACGTAAAAATGTTTTATCAGCAATAGAATCAATTCTTAGCCGGCTTAAATCATTTAAAAAACTACCTGAAAATGGTGTGGTATTTTTTGTTGGACACAAAAGCATTGGTGCTGATCAAACTGAGATGGTCGCACATGTTATAGAACCACCTATGCCTATTCAAACATTTTTGTATCGTTGCGATTCACAGTTTTATACTGAACCACTTGATGATATGCTTGTGGAAAAAGAAATTTATGGACTTCTCTTGATTGATCGTCGTGAATGCACAGTTGGAATGTTGCGTGGTAACCGGGTTGAGCTTTTGAAATATATGACTTCTCAAGTTCCAGGAAAACATGGTAAGGGTGGTCAGTCTCAGCAGCGTTTTGAAAGACTTACTGAGATTGCTGCGCATGAATGGTTTAAAAAATGTGGAGAAAAAGCTAGTGAGATACTAAGAGGGGAGGATAATCTTCAAGGAATATTTGTTGGTGGTCCGGGTCCTACAAAAAAATATTTTGTAGATGAAGAATACCTGCATTATGAGATACAACAAAAAATAGTTGAAACCTTTGATACAGGTTACACAGATGAATATGGTCTCAGAGAATTAGTAGATGCTGCATCTCAAACACGATCTGATCTTAAAGTTTCTAAAGAAAAAAAGTTGTTGAAACGATTCCTGCGGGAGATTACTAAAAGAGAGAAGGGTTTATCGGTTTATGGTGAAGATCAAATAAGAAAAGCACTTCAGATGGGTGCGGTTGATACTCTTCTTTTATCTGAGGATCTTAGACGTTATCGTGTGACTTTGAAATGCCCTGGTTGTGACTTTAAAATTCAGAAAACATTCAAAGAAGAAAATTTAGAAGATTTTGAACCATCTGAATGTACTGAATGTGATAGTCAAATGCAGATGGAGATAGAAAAAAAAGTTGATTTAATAGATGAACTATCTGATCTGGCGGATAACACGGGTGCAAATGTTGAACTTATATCCCGGGATAGTGAGGAAGGTGAAGCACTTTACTCTGCTTTTGATGGAATCGCAGGTATTTTGCGTTTTGCAGTTGGATTCTAAAAAACTGTTTTTTTAAAAGTTATTTTTCCATATTTATAATAAAAAATATCATATTTAATTATTTATTTGAAACATATTAATTATATAATTAGTAGATGATAATAGGTTAGATAACTCCAAAAAATATGGCTTATATATACTTTAAATCGATGGTTTTATAAATAATGAAATATATTAATAGTATTGGTAGTACTATTATGTCGAGGGAAAATTTTAAATCATACATACCGTCAAAGAAAGAATTACCTGAATTTACATTAAAAGCAATACTTGTAGGTGCATTTTTATCAATTGTGATGGGTGCAGCAAATGCATACCTTGGACTTTTTGTAGGTATGACTGTTTCAGCAACAATCCCTGCTGCTGTTATGTCTGTTGCACTTTTAAAACCATTAAAAGCAAACCTACTTGAAGTAAATGTAGCCAAGGTGGCTACATCAGCTGGTGAATCGCTAGCAGCAGGTGTAATATTTACAGTACCTGCTCTTGTTGTTTTAACCAAATCACCATTTTTTGTTGATACCGGCTGGTCGACTATTCATCTTTTCGAAACCACTCTCATAGCACTTGTAGGTGGTATACTCGGTGTACTTTTTACTGTAACACTTAGAAAAACACTAATCGTTGACAGCGAGCTTCCATTCCCTGAGGGAATAGCGGCAACAGCTGTTCTTACAACAATAGTTGGAGAAGACGGAGATGGCCAAGCTGGAAGCGATGGTGCAGGAAAAATAATGATGCTTGGTGCATTAATTGCGGCAGGTTTCAAATTTTCACAATCATCTTTACATTTACTTGGTGAAAAAATAGAAGCCGTGGTATCAATAGGAAAATACAAAATAATGGGTTCAGGTGGTCACGAAGGCTATCTTTATGGTGGTTCTTCACTTTCTCCAGCGCTTCTTGGTGTTGGATATATCGTTGGCCCAAAAATAGCATCATATGTTCTTGTAGGTGGACTTCTTGGATGGGTAATTTTAGTTCCAATAATAGTTTTAATCGGTGGACTTCCTACACCTGCTGAAGAATTTTTAGGTATGGGTCCAACTGTAGGTGGTATCTATACCGTTTGGAGTGAACAAGTAAGATACATTGGAGTTGGAGCCATGGTAGTTGGTGGTCTTTGGACTCTTTTCACACTCAGAAACTCTCTTGGAGAAGGTATCAAAAAAGCGATACTTGGAGCTAAAGTAGGCGGAATTGAAAAACCAGAGAGAATTCAACAGGATCTTAATTATAAAAAAACATTTCTTGCAATCGGTTTAATGGTTATACCAATGTTTATTGTATATGCTTTCATAACTGAAATGTGGGCAATATCAGCATTTTTTGCAGTACTTATGCTTGCAGTAGCATTCCTTGCTTCAGCAATAGCTGGTTATATGGCAGGGCTTGTAGGTTCATCAAATAACCC
>CAYLLH010000086.1:0-35333 GCA_964384785.1 uncultured Thermoplasmatales archaeon
TCTGTATGTCTACAACGAACGATACCATTTGAACCATTGAATCTTAAAAGAAAAAGCCCCATTTGTTTACAATGTTCATCAAAAAGTTCAGAGCAATTATTTCTAATGACTCGTATCATCTCAGTTTTTTTTATTCTAAACTCTTTTTCCGGAAAAATTATTTTGAAACCAATGTATCTTTTACGTCTACCTTCTTTTACAACGATAAAAAAATCACCTTCGATTTTAACTATGTTAAAAGAGAAAAAAAGAGATAAAGTTTTCCAAAAAATTTTTTTGGATTATTCTGATTCTATCCTTGGTGCTAAAAGATAGGTTACATGTCCTTTTTTATCAGCTATGTCAAACTCTACTTTTATTGGGTTATCATTACCTATCATAATAGTCATGTTTTCTCCATCGCTTACTGGTTTTATCATGTTGGAGAAATAGTCTATTGAAAACAAGCTTTTGTTTTTACCAGTGGCTTTTATTTCATTTAAAAGATCCTTTGGTAAATTTAAGTTAACTGTGTCTGTATCGCCTTCAGCTGAGAGTTCGAATCTTTCTTTATCAACCATTAAAGATAGATGATCTGATACTGCTTCACTAGCACGCACTCCTTGTATAAGTTCTGATGCTCTGAGTACTACTTTAGCTGGAAGATTCAAATTAGGCATCTTCGGATCAGGCATACCAGCGGTGTCTATAAGTCCCATTCTTCTGACAAGGTTTCCAATTTTTACTATTAAACGATTTCCTTCCTCGTCATACTCAAGATTCACCATGTCTCCAGAACGTGATAGGCGCATAATTCCTGCGAGTTTATCCATATCGATTCCTAGTTCCATTTCATCTGCTTTGTAGTCTTCAAAAGCTTCTTTATTTACCTCCAAGTCAACCATGGCTACATGAGCAGGATCTACAGCTCTTAAAGAAACTCCGTCTCCTGTAACATTGAATTTAACCTCGTTAACTAATGGAGATGTAACATCAATAATTCCTTTCAACACTTCGGATTTCACTTTTGCATTAAACATATGTTTTTTTTCCTCCCCAAAACATCAACGTTTATTTGAATAAATTTAAACGCGGTAATCAATAACAAATACAAAATGGGTTTATAACTATGACGGTGGATTTCTACCTGTTTTTTAGTACGAAATTAAATATTTTTAAAAAATAGTTTAAAAAAAAGAAAAATTTTTGGTTTTTTTTTAGTTTCTATTGCGACTCATTGCAAGATTTGAAACTCCAAATGTTACTTTTGGAAGTAGATCTATTGGACCTGAAGTAAAACCAGACCATGTTGCCCAACCAGTGAAACCAACTAATAATGTGCTGTGTATGCCGGTCATAGTTTTTGTTATATTGTAACCCAATGCATTTCTAACGATTGGTGTTAATGTTGTTCTAGCTCTTTGGTTGTTGTATCTGCAGAATATAAAAGGCTGCATGAATTTCATTACTCTAAAGGGTATGAATGCTTTCAAAAGTTTCATGATTCTTGTGACTGGTTTGAAATGAAAACCTTTTCCTATGGATTTAACCAGTACCAACCCGCCTGAAAAAATAAAAGCTTTTTGTGTGTCATTTGTGTCGTTCTGATCGTTTCCATCATCAGTGTCATTTTGGTCATCAGTATCGTTTTGATCCTTGGTTCTGTTGGACCACCAGTCTTTTATTTTATCTGTAAGATTCTGCCACCAATCCATGAATTTTGAATCTTGAAGGAATTTTTCTTCACATTTTTGTGCTATTACTTCACCAAGGTCTTCTCCTTCTTTGTATTCTATTTCTACTTCGTATGGTTCTATTTTTCCATCAAGACCATGTCTGTAAAGTGTTATAGTTTTGGTTATTAAGCCTGATTCAGCTTTTAAAATGGTTTCTTTTTCTGATTCTTTGTTTTCTATTTTAAGTGCGTTTACACTTGCAAAAACTGTAGTTAGAAAAAGAACACATGTTAAAACTGCTATTGTTTTTTTGGATATACCTTTCATAAAATTTACGCCTCTTTTTAGCTAATTAACTTTATTCAGAATAATTATATAATGATTATTATATATAAATATTTCCTTGTTTTAATCTACACGCCATCTATGACGACATTTAGTACAAGTATAAAAACGACTCTCAGGTTCATCAGCAGCACGCATCTGACGAATCTCCCAATAAGCCTCATTATGACCACATTTAGGACAAGTTATACCCTTAGTTTTGGGACGAACATCATTATCCTTCTTACCATCCAAAACAGGCATTTCTTTCTCTTTTTTCTCAGTTACTACAATATCATTCTTTCTACCTTTCTTTTTACTGTACCCACATTTTTTACAAACAAAACTATCATCCTTAGGATACATCAAACATTTGCATTTAGGACAAAACATATATTTTTTCAACACTCCTTTTCAATTGCATCATTTATTATGATTTTATGATCGAAAGCCAACTTGGGAAGATCATCTAGATTAAAAAATTTTGCCAAAGACGCATCATCACCTGCAGCAACTTTTTCATCATCACTTTCTAAAATATAAACTACACTAACAGTATGACCTCGGGGATCACGAGATGGATCCGAATAAACATCTAGCAAACTTTTAACTCTAGTGCTAAGACCTGTTTCCTCAAAAATTTCTCGAACCACTGCATCCTCAGTTTTTTCATTATATTCAACAAAACCGCCCGGAAGAGCCCACATGTCTTTAAAAGGCGGATTTTTTCTTTTAATCAATAAAATCTCTTCTCCTTTGAAAATTATTCCATCAACAGTCAACTTAGGATTTTTATATTCCATTCTCTATCAGAAGAAACTAATAAGAAAGAAGACGTATTTAATATTTAACAATAAAAAAAAATTATAATTATTTTTTTTTATTCGTTCATAGACTCCCAAAAAGAAGGCAATTCTTTTTGAAGTTCATCTTTCCACAAAAGAAATGTTTCATCATCAATACTCGGCCTAAAAAATTTTTGGCGTTTTTCCTCTAATACTAATTTACTTTCGTTCAATCCCAAACCCTTCCTAAATATAGTAAAAAGCAATAATGTTTTAAAACCTTTATTATTCTTCTGCGTAGGTAAATATGCAGAGACGGGTGTAGACAGCATCGCATCCAACAAATTTACAAATATAAACTCACATGTTTTTTCTAATGAAAACATTTTAAAAAGAGTTACTATTTCAGGAAAAATAAAAAAAGGGACTTAGCCTTACAGGTTTCCAAAAAAAAATATTATCGGGCTCATGGTCTAGGTGGTTATGACGTCGCCTTGACATGGCGGAGGTCGCCGGTTCAAATCCGGCTGAGCCCACTATATTTTAGATAAAAAAATGGGGGAGAGTAAAAATATATGGCTAATTATCAAACAAAACATGGATTTAATGATGATGAGGTTGTTAGCGCTCTTCAAAAACAAATACGACGAGGAGTAGAAGATGAGGCATTATATTGGGCTTTGGAACTATGTGAAAATGGTGCCCATAAAAGTGGTTTCAGCCGTCTTAGAAACCGTTTAATCATTATCTCCTATGAAGACATTGGAATAGGTGATCCAGAAACAGTTTTACAGGTATCTATCGCAATCCGCGATATGGAAAAACTATGGAAAAAAGACAACGCTGGATGGAAAATAATTTTAGCTTATATTATACTTAAAATGTGCCGATCAAAAAAATCACGAATAACTGATCATTTTCAAACAGTTATGGATTATGTTTGGAATGAAAAAAAACCAGAGGAAATGGATATACAAATACCGGACTATGCAGTTGATATGCATACATCACAGGGAAACCTGAGGGGTAGAACAAAAGGCTCCCTTAAAGGCATTGAACATTTTATCAAAGAAGGCGGAAAACTAGAAAACATAAACACAGAAATTGAAGATGTTTACAAAAAACAAGCACATCATATACTTAAAAAAAATAAAAAATAACCCTCTCTTTATTTTAGAAGAAAACTATTTTCATACAGTAAAATTCTTAAAGACAAGATTTATTATTACTAAATACTGAAAATTTGTATGAAAACACTTGTTTTAAACGTTGATCGTGACGATGATTTTGGAAGAAAAGCAAAAGTAAAAAGCCCGATTATTGGTTTAAAAAAAAATCTTGAGGCTGCTAATAAACTAGGGGAGGCAGACCCAGAAGATTCAGATCTTAACTCAATTTTTTCAGCAATATCAACATATAAACAACTAAAAAAAGAGGGAAAAGAAGCAGAAGTTGCAACTATCTGCGGACACATAAAAGTTGGTTTAAAATCTGATGATATTCTTTCTCAACAACTAGAAACAGTTTTAAAGGATACCAATGCAGATCAAGTAATACTTCTTAGTGATGGAGCAGAAGACGAATACGTTTTACCTATAATTGAATCAAGAATAAAAATCAGCTCAGTTAAACGAGTTTCAGTTAAACAAAGTCAACAACTAGAAGATCAATACTATCGTTTTGTAAAACTCCTTGATGATGAAAAAGTACAAAAACAGTTTCTACTACCAATAACACTGGTTATTATTGTATGGGGTTTTTTTGCATTATTGGATATGGCCTCAACAGGTTTCGGAGCCATACTCTTAACGCTTGGTATATACTTACTAATAAGAGTTTTCCAGTGGGAACGAACAATAGCCATGATCTGGGATGAAATAAAATCAGGTTTTTTAACAGGTAGATTATCATTATATACCTCATTAATAGCTATAGCGATTGTATTAGTGAATGGTCTTTTAGTATACAATCAAATAGATCACTCAACGGCCTTCTTTATTCGAGCAATATATTTTATTAGAAATATGATATGGGGGATAGTAATAGCAGGACTCATTGCAGTATTTGGACGAGTAGTCGATTTATATGTAAGAGAAAAAGAAACACCTTGGAATTACTGGGTTGCACCTTTTTCATTATTTACCTTTGGTTTCATATCCTCAGCAGTATTTAATGCACTCTATAATGCTCTAAGAGAATGGCCAGAAACATTTGATGCAAACCCGTTTTTTACAATGAGTTTCATGGGTTATACCGCAACAGGTATAATGATAGCTCTAGTTGGAGCTGTAACCTACCATTACATCAAAGATCTCCGTGAAAACGAAAATAGAGAAATAGAAATTGAAAAAGAAACACAAAAATTATAAAAAAATATTTTTTGTTGAAAAAAATCAGATGTTATACGCTGAATGGGAGCCTTTCTATAAGGAAATAATCAAAGATTTCAATCTTAATTTCAAAGATGATCATAATGTAGCAGAAACATTAAATAAAATACTTAAAAAACAAAATATTTCTAGAAAAAAAAATCTTAAAAATTTAATTCAAAATAATGAAGTCATTGTTTTTGGAGCAGGTCCAACTCTTAAAAACTGTATTAAAAAAAATAAAGATAAATCTTTTTTTAAAAAAAGCATAAAAATATCTGCTGATGGAGCAACAACAGCTCTAATAGAAGAAAACATAGTGCCAGATATTATAGTAACTGATTTAGATGGAAAAATCTCAGATCAAATAAAAGCAAATGCGGAAGGCAGCATCATAATGGTTCATGCACATGGAGATAATGAAAAAAAGATAAGAGAGGTCGTTCCGTGTTTAACTGGTGAAATATATGGTACAACTCAAATTGATCCTAAAAACTATGAAAATCTTTCGAATTATGGTGGTTTCACAGATGGAGATCGAGCGGTTTATCTTGCAGATCATTTCAAAGCAAAAAAAATCTTTTTGATAGGTTTTGATTTTAACAATAAAATCGGAGAATATTCATTTACCGGTAATAAAGAGGTTAAAAAAAAGAAACTTATATGGTGTGAACTTTTAATAAAAAGACTAAATAACAAAAAAATCGTCTTTTTGTAATATTTTTTTTGTTTAAATGGGTACTTTAATAAAACCCTTATTTATTTGCTTCTTTCAGCGTAAAAAATTATGACTCTTATAGATGGATTATTGATATTAGCTGGAATTATTCTTATTTATGCAATAATTGTATATATCCTTCACGCCAGAGGAATCCTAAAAAAATATAATATTACTTTTTGGGGTCCAGCTTTAATGCTTAGAACCGAAAAAGGAATAGGTTTCCTGAAAAGATTAGCGAAACATAAACGTTTCTGGAAAACCTTTGGAAACATAGGAATTGCTGTAACATTAATTCTAATGGTTGTAATGGTTGTACTTTTTGTATATAATGTATCCTATTTTTTAACAACAGAACTTGCACCAGAACAACAAGAAGTTTTAGATAAACTTGGTCCAGAAATGGCTTTTGTATTACCAGGGTTAAATCCTATTCTTCCTTTTGAATACATATTCTATATAATTTTTGCTTTAGTTGTTGCTATGGTAGTCCATGAGTTTTCACATGGGATACTATCTATAGTTGGAAAAATAAAAGTAAAATCCCTTGGTTTGTTGTATTTGATTATTCCATTAGGTGCCTTTTGTGAACCTGATGAAGAACAACTAAAAGAAACCAAAAGGATCAGACGTATGCGTGTTTTTGTAGCAGGACCCATGTCAAACCTTGTAGTTGCTATAATCTGCATTTTCCTTTTTTCTTTTGTTTTTATGTCCTCGGTACAACCTGTCGATGGAGTTCACGTTATAATGGTTTATGATGATACTCCAGCAGATGAGATATCTCTCTCTGAAGGATCCGTTATAACTAGTTTGAATGATTCTAAGATTAAAGACAGTGGAGATTTCCATGAAATTATTAATCATACTCATCCTACTCAAACCGTTAATATCTCTTATTATCGTGATGGAACTACTTATTATAAACAAGTTCAGTTGACAAATAAATATGATTTTTACCTTAATTATTTAGAAGACGAATCTGACAAAGACGAACTAAACGAATCATTAAAAAATGATAGTTTTCTAGGATTTGTTCAAAACACTAACGATGTTTCATCGATATTAGGTTATCTTCAAAATCCTTTCTCCGAAGACTTTCCACTAAGTTTGCTTTATCTATATTCCTTACCAATTTTTGGTTATATAACCGGTTATAACCCAATTGCTGAACCATTCACAAATTCATATATTATCCAAGGACCTCTAGCATCTATACCCGAACCTGTTTTCTGGGGTATTGTAACAGCTTTATTCTGGATGTTATGGTTAAATCTAGCAGTTGGTATCTTCAATATACTTCCAATAGTTCCAATGGATGGAGGATATATTTTCAATGACGCATTGAATAGTCTTGTCCAAAGAATTAAAGGCGATATCTCAAAGGAAAAAAGAGAAAAAATAGTAAACAGGATAACAATTGCTTTATCACTATTTGTTTTATTCCTTGTGTTGTTTCCATTCTTTTTTAAATATGTGTTTTAAAAAAAATTTTTAGTGTTTATGTTTTTTGATTTCTTCAACTTTTATAACACAAGGAGTACAAACCTTCATTTTAGCTTTACGTAAACCTTCTTTAGCATCATGCAAGTTTGCCTCATTGGTCTCAACAGTCATAATAGGCTGATTAGGTTGAACTCTTGCTGCTGTTCCAACATTTTTACCATATGAAGAACGCATACCTTGAGATACACGATCTGCACCTGCTCCAGTTGCTTGTTTGTTTTCACGGATTACAACATGAGGGTAAACTAAAACTCTGTATCTGTAATTAGCTACACCTATCTTTTTTTCAAGAAAACGGTTTGCTGTTATACGAGACGATTCAAGAGAGTTATGTCTAATCTGACATTTTTCTTCAGCTATCAATGAAATTTTTAAATCAAAATCATCTTTTTTGTTTCCATGTACAAACTGTGTAATACGAGGATTAGGTATACCACCAACATATTTTTTTTGTGTAGTGGGTTGCCCTCTTACATAACGGTACATACTACCTGGTTTTCGTGCCATAGTTTTTTTAACACCAACAAATTATTTTTTTTATTCTCTAAATACAGTCTTTTCTGTATATTACCGGAAAACCGAAAACAGACAAGGTATTTATAACTCTTTTTCATGAAAAAACCGGTATTTTAACTTTATCCCTACATTTTTTTAAATAACCACAAGGTTTAAAACAGCTTTATACTTGCCTAAAATGTTTAAATAACTAATAAATAATGCTAAATATAACCCAAAAAAGTAATGGAGTTTAAATACAAATGAGTAATGATAAAATAGTTTTCCCAGGAGAACAAGTTTCAACTTCTGAAGAACTACTCCCTGGAGAAGGAACCTATGAAGAAGATGGAATAATAAGATCCTCTGTGATCGGAAAATACTTTGTTGATAACAAAAATAGAGAAGCAAGAGTCAAACCTTCAGCAAGCACACCAGTTGTAATTAAAAAAGGAGATATCGTTCTAGCTGAAGTCAACTCTGTTAGATCTAGTATGATTATAGCAGATGTAATCCATGTTGTCGGTAAAAAAAGAGCTATTTCAGGTGACACCAATGGTACACTTCATGTTTCAGAAATATCCAACGGATACGTTGAAGACCCCGCTTCAGAATTTGCTCTTGGAGATATCTTCCGTGCAAAAGTAACACAAGCCGATCCAAGTATACAACTTGCAACAAAAGATAAAGATCTTGGAGTAATAAGAGCTCATTGCAAACTATGTAGAAACCCTCTTGAGAAAAAAGGTAATATGCTTGAATGTGAAAACTGTGGCCATAAAGAAAAAAGAAAAACAGCAACCGATTACAGAACCTTTGACATAAATAAGATTTAAAAAAAAAATGGTTTTTAATGGGGTGAAGGTTTAATATATGGAACTTAAAAAAATTAAAAAAACTACGAGAACATTAGAATTAGAAGTAATAGATGAAGATGAAACAATTCTTAATCCTATAGTTGAAACAGTTTTAAAACATAAAGATGTAGAATTTGCATCATGTATGAGTGATCATCCAGCTTCAGATAGAAGAACACTTTTTATACGTCTTAAAAGTGGAGCTAAATCTAAACCAGAGAAAATACTTGGGGATTCTGTTAAAAAACTCGAGGATGAAATCAAAGATTTCAGTAAAAACATTAAAACCAAAAAATAACTTTTTTTTAGATGACAAAAAAATATTTATCTGTTTTAGATGCCGAAAAAAACATAGGCATCAATACTTTTTTAACAAAAAGTATCTCTGGTGTTGGAGGAAAACTACGTGTTTCTCCCCAGGATTTCAAAGTAGATGAAATACCAATAAGTTTTCAGAAAAAAGAAAAAGCCAAGTTTTTAATTGCAAAAGTTAAAGCAGTTAACTGGGAGAATAATCTACTGATTAGAGAACTAGCTAACCGTCTTCATATATCACGTCAACGCATTGGTTTTGCAGGAACAAAAGATAAACGAGCAGAAACCAGTCAATACATGAGTTTTCATAAAATAAAAAAAGAAAACCTTGAACAACTTCATATTTCCGATGTTGAAATATCTGATATGTTTTACTCATCTAAACCTATCAGAATCGGAGATCTTATAGGAAACAAATTTAGTATAAACATTAGAAATATATCTAATGAAGCTTCAAAAGAAGACATAGACGAAATATCAGATCTTATCAAAAATGTCGGTGGTTTCCCAAATTTTTTCGGAGTTCAACGATTTGGAATAACCCGGCCAGTTACCCATCTTGTTGGAAAACATCTTGTAAATGATAATACCTCTGAAGCAGTTTTAACTTATATTGGAAAACCATTTGATGATGAAAACAAAGAAATCTATGAAGCTAGGAAATATTTCGATGAAACACATGATTACATTTGGGCGCTAAAAAATTATCCGAATTCCATGAATTACGAAAAAGCAATTTTAAACTCTATGGTTAAAAATCCTGAGGATTTTGTTTCAGGTTTAAAACAACTTCCAAAACGTCTTTTAACTATGTTTATTTATGCTTATCAATCTTATCTTTTTAATAAAATGCTTAGTGAAAGAATCAAAAAAGATATACCCTTAAATAAAGCTGTTGAAGGAGATCTGGTTCTCCCTTTTAGAAAAGGAGAGCTTGATAAAAAACCAGTAAAAGTTAATAGTTTCAACATTGACAAGGTAAATACTCAGATAGCAAATGGAAAAGCATTTGTTTCAGGAATTCTTGTGGGTTTTGATTCAGATTTTGCTGATGGTGTTATGGGAGAAATCGAAAGAAAAGTTGTTGATAAAGAAAACCTTGATCCACGGGATTTTATAATACCAGATATACCTTTTATTTCATCTTCCGGTATCAGAAGACCCTTACTTTCATCCGTTGATGATTTATCCTATGATTTAAATCTTGATGAAAATGTTTTAAATCTTTCTTTTACCCTTAAAAAAGGAAGTTATGCTACATGTCTTCTTCGAGAGTTTATGAAAGCAGATAATATTAAAAAATACTAAAAAAATTTGTTTTTTCTAATAGAAATGGTTTTATCAGTGTTCTTTTATTAGTGGGTTCGAAAATTTAAATAAACCTTTCTTATTTGGTGACTGTGTTTTTATGATAGAATCCGCATCGCAGAAGTATCATCCGAAAGACGTTGAAGAAAAAATCCTTAACTTCTGGGAAGAAAATAATGTTTTCCAGAAATCAATTGATGAACGTAAAGAATGTAAACCATATGTATTTCTTGAAGGTCCTCCGACTGCTAATGGTATGCCGCATCCCGGTCATGTTCTTACACGTGTAATGAAGGATCTTATCTGCCGTTATCAGACAATGAATGGTCATTACATACTTCGTAAAGCCGGTTGGGATACTCATGGACTCCCTGTTGAGATTGAGGTTGAAAAAAAACTGGGTCTAAAGGATAAACAAGGAATCGAAGAGTATGGTGTTGAGAAATTTATTGAGGAATGTAAAAAAAGTGTTTTTAAGTATGAGAATGCTTGGGTAGATCTCACTCGCCGGATTGGTTTCTGGCTTGATATGGATAATCCATATGTAACTTTAAAAAATGATTACATTGAATCTGTTTGGTGGTCTCTAAAACAAGCTTGGGAGAAAAAACTACTTTACAAAGGTCATAAGGTTGTGCCTTATTGTCCACGATGTGGAACAGCTCTTTCTGCTCATGAAATCGCACAAGGTTACAAAGAAGTTGAAGATCCATCAATTTTTGTAAAATTCAAACTTAAAAACGATGAAGGATACTTACTGGCTTGGACTACAACTCCTTGGACTCTATTAAGTAACGTTGCCCTTGCGGTTCATCCGGATGAACTCTATATAAAAGTTCGCTTTCATGGAGAAATACTTATTCTTGCTGAGGAAAGAGCCGGAGTACTTTTGAAAGGTGAACAATATGAAATCCTTGATGGTTTCAAAGGAAAAGAATTAGAAAACAAGGAATATGAATCATTGTTTGATTATGCAAGCCCTGAGAAAAAAGCATGGTATGTAGTACTTGCTGATTTTGTAACTATGGATGACGGAACCGGTATCGTTCATATCGCTCCAGCTTTCGGTGAAGATGATTACAATATTGGACGGAAATATGATCTTCCTGTTGTTCAACTTGTTAAACTCGATGGAACATTTCCACCAGAAGTATCACTCTGGGAGGGTAAATTTGTAAAAGATGCAGATCCAGAGATAATAAAACATTTAGAAGATAGAAATCTTTTGGAAGGCGTTCAACATTATAAACACGATTATCCATTCTGTTGGCGTTGCGATTCACCTCTATTATATTATGCTATGGAATCCTGGTTTATCGGGATGAAACAAGTTCAAAAAAACCTGATTGATAATAACAACAATATCAACTGGTACCCAGATCATTTACAACAAGGGCGTTTTGGAGATTTCATAAATGATGTTAAAGATTGGTCTCTTTCACGTGAAAGATACTGGGGAACACCATTACCAATTTGGACTTGTGAAAACAAAGAATGTAAAAATCAGATATGTATTGGAAGTGTAGAAGAACTAAAAGATCTTAGTAAAGATTTCCCAGAGGATTACGATCTTCATAAACCACTCGTGGATAACTTAAAAATTAGTTGCCCAGAATGTAATTCTTCTATGAATCGGGAGAAAGAAGTTATAGACTGCTGGTATGATTCTGGTTCAGCATTTTTCGCTCAATGGCATTACCCATTTGAAAACAAAGAAATATTCAAAGAAAACTATCCAGTTGATTTCATAAGTGAAGCACTTGATCAAACCCGTGGATGGTTTTATTCACTTCTAGCAATATCAACATTTCTTTTTGAAAAACCATCCTATAAAAACGTGTTAACATTGGGTTTAATACTTGATGAAAACAACCAAAAAATGAGTAAAAGCAAAAGAAACTATGTAGATCCAGATATCGTGCTTGACAATGAAGGCGCTGATTCTATGAGATGGTATCTGATGACTTCAACAGCTCCATGGAACTCAACACGATTTTTTGAGGATGCCGTAAAAGAAACAC
This sequence comes from uncultured Thermoplasmatales archaeon, assembly GCA_964384785.1. Taxonomy (GTDB): domain Archaea; phylum Thermoplasmatota; class E2; order DHVEG-1; family DHVEG-1; genus JAZKSG01. The sequence goes on from CAYLLH010000086.1 coordinate 12,354, forward strand.
TTCGAAAATTTATCCTTACATTATGGAATTCATATAATTTTTTCACAACATATGCATCAATTGATAAGTTCAACCCCGAAAAAGACATTGTAAAATATGAACAACGAAGCCATTTAGATAAATGGGTTGTTAGCCGTTATAATCAAACCCTAAAAAAACTCAAAAAACATATGCAAAAATTTGAAACACATAAAGCAGCCCGAAAACTAGAAAACTTTGTAATCGAGGATTTCAGCAACTGGTACCTTCGACGTTCCCGTAAAAGACTATGGGTTGAAGAAAAAACTTCTGATAAAATGGCTGCTTATTCAACAATGTATGAAATCTTTCTTGGTTTAACCAAGACTCTTGCACCTTTTATACCATTTATAACAGAAGAAATCTACCAAAACCTAAAAACAGAAAACGCCAAAGAAAGCGTACATCTAAATGATTACCCAAAAATACAAGAGAAACAAATCCAGAAAAACCTTGAAGAAGGAATGATTCAAATCAGAAAACTGGTGGAAACTGGTAGAGCCCTTCGATCAAAAATTGGTATAAAAGTAAGATACCCATTATCTGAAGCAATACTAGTATGCGACAAAAAAACACAGTCTCAGATAGAAAATTTACTTGATCTACTAAACGAAGAAATCAATGTAAAAAAAATCACATTCCAACAAGACACAGAAAATCTTATGACAAAAAAAGTAAAACCCAACTATTCAAAACTAGGACCAAGACTAAAAGAAAAAGCAAAACCAGTTTTACAAAAAATAGAACAAATGGATAAAAAAGAAATCTATGACCTCCTAAAAAACAACAAAGAAATTAAAATCAATGCAAACAACGAAGACTTTGTTTTAACAATGGATGATTTCGAAATAATCCAGGAAGAAAAAACAGATATAGCTGAAGATGAAACAGAAGATGTAAAAATCTTTCTAAACACCCATCTTACAGAAGAATTAAAAGCAGAAGGATTCTCCCGAGAAATCGTTAGAAGAATACAATCCATGAGAAAAGAACTAGATCTTGATGTTGAAGATAAAATTATTACAGAAATAAAAACATTAGATGATGAAACAAAAATGCTGAAACAATGGCAGGATTACATCCAAGAAGAAACCAGATCCACAAAACTTTCCTACAATGATAAACCAACAGGTTCTCTAGTTAAAAAATGGGATATCGATGGAACACCAGCAGAAATAGGAATAAAAAAACAATAAAACTTTTTTAACTCTCCAACGTCTTATCTTTTTTCATGGATTTATATCAACTAATGAAAAAAAGACATAGTGTTAGAACCTTTTCAACCAAAAATTTTTCAAAAGAAAAACTAAATCGTATAATAAAATCTGCTTATACAGCCCCATCAGGTGCCAATCAAAAACCATACAAATACATTATAGTTGAAACGAGAAATATTAAAGAAAAAATAAAAAAATTTTGTGAACAGGCTGACGAAAAATATTATCAAAAATCATCTGAATCATTTAAAAAATGGATAAAAAACAAAAAAATAAGCCTAAAAAAAGATTTTCTTGTTGATGCACCTTATCTTATAGTAGTTGCTGGAGACAAAGATAAACCATATTGGAAAGAATCAACATGGATTTCAATAGGTTTCTTCGTACTCGCTGTGGAATATGAAAAGCTTTCAACTCTAACTTATACACCAGGAGAAACAGATTTTCTAAAAAAATTGTTAAATTTAGAAAAAAATTTCGAACCAGTGGTAATACTTCCAGTAGGTTTTGAAAAAAAATAAAAATTTTTTTTGTTTTGGTACGAAGTTTTATATACAGTTTAAATGTTTTTTGATAATATACTTTGAACCTGCATTGATAGTTGTATTAATGGGATGCGCAACTGATGTTCAGAAAGGATATTAGTCTAAAATATCAAAAAATCTTAACTTTACTTTTAGTTCTAATTAGTATCAGTTTTTTATCGATAAATGCTGTAGCTTTAAATTATACTCCATCTAAACCCTTTGGACCAGAAAAAGGAATAGTAAACGAAGAATACACTTACAAGATTTTTTCAGCGGAGACTGGTTCAAAATGGATTTTTGACTGGGGTGATGGAACATATAGTCCGTGGATAACATTTGATAACACATCAATATATCAAATTCAAAGACATGGTTATAATAATCCTGGAATCTATCAAATCAGGATAAAGTATAAAAACAATTATGGTGAAGAAAGCAGATGGTCTCAACCATTAAATGTTTCAATATATGCAACTGATAAAGATGATAAAATAAATCATTCTTTAAATGATGATGTAGAATGGTGGATAAATCTTTTTAAAGAATTTATTGAAACAGATGATTATGATCCAGAAATTCATCCTATATTCGTAGATGATTATACATTAGATGAAATAATCGAATTAATACTTGGATTAGATCTAAAAAATCCATCAGACATAGTAACTGTTGAATATAAAAATAATACATATTTTTTAATTGATACTGATAATGATGAAAAAATCGATAAATTTTATGTGTTATTCCAAGGGGAAACAATGAAACCATTAGATTATCATGCAGGAGAAAAATTAATAGAGTCACTTGATAAATTATTTTTAAATGAAGATACCTATAAAGAAGAAACCGAACCAATCTCTTCTGTATTTACTTTTCCGTTATGGGCAGTGTTCATACCCTTAATAGTAATATTTCTTGTTTTTATTCTTTTTAAAACTGGTGTACTTTATTTTTATGAGGAAGAAATCGAAGAATAAAAATATTTTTTTATAATGGTTCTTGGAATGTTTTTGTATTCGAGTTGTCATCTATAGTATACATGACTTTGACTTTGGCTCTTCCTGGATAGCCATCCCAGTAGCACCAGTCGTCGTAATGACGAAGTGGAATCAAAAATGCGAACCATTCATAATACCAGGGTGTTCCTGGTCCAAGATCCCATGTTCCGTCACCGTTGTGATCATCAAGAGTGTCCCATGTGCTTTCATGACGGCCGTAGCCGAAAACCCAGAAATGAATTGTTCTTTCTGCTTCTCCTTCGTCAAAGATTTTTTCTCTGCATCTAACCAATGCAAAAGCAGGTAGTATACCTTGTGTTTTAGGTAATTGAATAGATTTGGGTTTCAGTGAATTCTTTTATTGGAGTTTTATCTATTTCTACTTTATCGATTTTTGTTTCTTTTTCTGAACGATTTTTTTTATATACTAGTTTCTTTTTTTCACAATAAGATTGGATTAAAAAAAATGTTAACGATTGGTATTGAAGGAACAGCTCATTCTATTGCAGCAGGTGTTGTAGAAAATCAAAAAGATTTTTGCAATGTTTTATCTAATGAAATAAAGATTTTTAGAACTGAATCTGGAGGTATTCATCCTCGTGAAGCTGCTAATCATCATACTAAAAATGTTTCAGATGTTATTTCAAAATCTGTAGAACAGGCAGGAATCAGTTTTTCTGATATCGATCTGGTTTCTTTTTCAAAAGGCCCGGGTCTTGGTCCTTGTCTTCGTACAGCTGCAACTGCAGCTAGAGCTCTATCTTTGAAGCTTAATAAACCACTTATTGGCGTTAATCACTGTGTCGCGCATTTAGAAATAGGAAGAGGTACGATTCCTGAATGTATAGATCCTGTACTTCTGTATACATCTGGTGCCAATACACAAATTATTGGTTTTTCTAATGGTAAATACAGGGTTTTCGGTGAAACATTAGATATTGGTATTGGTAATTGCTTGGATAAATTTGGAAGAACCGTTGGTTTAGGTTTTCCTTCAGGTCCTATTATTGAAAAAATGGCGAAAAAAGGTGATAATTATCTTAATTTGCCTTATTCTATCAAAGGAATGGATATAGCTTTTTCAGGACTTTTAACTCAGGCTTTACAATATTACAATAAAGGTTTTCCTATTGAGGATATTTGTTATTCTCTGCAGGAAACGACTTTTGCTGCTCTTACAGAAGTTACTGAAAGAGCTATGGCTCATATAAACAAAAAAGAAGTTCTTTTGGGTGGTGGCGTTGCTAGTAATAAAAGATTACGTGAAATGGTTAACACAATGGCTGATGGTAGAAATGCTGATTTTTTTGTTCCAGAACAAAAACTCTGTGTAGATAATGGTACAATGATTGCATGGCTTGGTTTTCTAATGTATGAAAGTGGAGTTCGGATGGATGTTTCAAATAGTTTTATCGATCAAAGATTCCGCACGGATATGGTGGATGTGACATGGCGTGACTGAAAAAACTGTTTTATATCAAGGTGCAGAAGCTCACATAATAAAATCTACCTTTCACGATAAAGCGGTTGTAGAAAAAAAACGGATTTCAAAAAAATATAGAATAAAAGAAATCGATCAGATGCTTATCTCACACAGGACTCGCGAAGAGGCAAAATTAATTATTGAATCACGGAAAACAGGTATAAGTGTTCCTTTGATTTATGATATAAATCTTTTCGACGGCATAATTACCATGGAGTATATACCTGGTGAAAAAATAAAGAAAATACTTAGTTCTTTAGATGAAAAAGAAAGAATAAATCTATGTAAAAAAATTGGAAAAAATATTGCAAAAATGCATTTAAATGATATCATACATGGTGATCTAACGACTTCAAATATGATATTTTATGATGATAAGATTTTTTTTATAGATTTTGGTTTAGGTTGTAAAAGTGTTGAAGCAGAAGATAAGGGTGTAGATTTACATGTTTTAATGGAGGCTTTTGAATCTACTCATTCAGAGTTTCCTGATTGTTTTCAGAATGTTTTAAAAGGATATAAGAGTTTGATGAAAGAAAGATCCAAAGAAGTAATTGATAAAATTGATGATATCATTAGAAGAGGCAGGTATAGATGAAAAAAATTTTTTTTATAACTGGAAATAAAGGTAAAGTAGCTGAAGCATCTGAGAAGTTTTCTGAGATAAACATTCAGTTGTTTCAAAAAAATCTTGGTTACCCTGAAATTCAAGCAAATACACTTGAAGAAGTAGCTGATTTTGGTTTAAATTATGTCAGTAAACAACTTGTTCCACCATTTATTCTTGAAGATGCAGGATTATTTATCGATTCTTTGAAAGGTTTCCCAGGTGTTTACTCGGCTTATGTTTATTATACTCTTGGCTGTGAAGGCATTCTTAAACTTTTAAAAAATATGGATGATTCTAGGCGAACCGCTGTTTTTAAATCAGTGTATGGTTTAATTAATTCTAAAGGTGAAAAACTTTTTTTTATTGGTGAATCACATGGAAAAATTTCTATTGATATGAAGGGAGATAATGGTTTTGGTTATGATCCTGTTTTTATTCCAAGTGGTTCTGATAAAACTTTTGCTGAAATGGATATGTTGGAGAAAAATCTTTTTTCTCATAGAGGAAAAGCATTGAATAAACTCACTGCTTATCTTAAAACAAATTTATAGATAGAAAGTTTTAAAAATGTAAAATTATATTAATAAAAATATAAGGGCGACTTATGACACATTTAAACATTAAAGAGCTCACCATAGAAAATATAGAAGAAAAAACTAGGGTTAAATACCTAAATTTTTTCAAATTACTTCTTGTTATAAGCCTAATTTTAGTGTTACTAATAACACTATTAACACTAGGAGTAACAGCTTTTGGACCAAACTGGGCAATTATAAGTATTGATATATGGGTATACCTACTTGCATTTCTACTAGCGTTTTTTACAATATTGGAACTAACCCTATACTACAGATACAGATCAGTAAAAAATCAAATGCATCTAAAAAAAATTCCCAGACAACAATACATCGATGGAAAAAAAATAATAACGTATAGATATCCTAAAGGAGCAATAGGTGGAGTATTCTCTAAAACCTATATAACAATAGACAAAAAAAGAATACTTTTACTAAAAAACCGTATTATACCACCTGGAGAAATCTGGAAATAAATTTTTTTTTATATTATCGTTTATTTTTCTTTTCACGTTCTTTTTTGAACTTATAATATTTAATAGGAATAATTGAAAGAATAACGATTAAAAAAACTAAAATACCACTTATTAAAATAGTATCATAATTTTTTTCTTCATCTTCTACCTCATCACTACTACCTTTTTTAAAACCTTTATAATCTTTTAACACCGCATCAAGAATCACTTCACCGTCTTCATTTTCTACTTTATGTCTAACAAACCAATCTAATTCTGGAGAATAATAATGATAATAAACCTCTCTTCTACCTGGGAGATTTAGACCATAATTTTGAATAAATTCATAACATTCATATTCTTTTATATCTGTGTTTACAGTAACTAATTCAGGTGAAACACTTAACTTGATTTCAATATTCTCAAATGTTTCTTCCTCCCTATCTTCTCTTTTTACAATTACATCGGATAAATATGAAATATTTTTACCCTGTTCTAAGGGCCAAATACTAACAATATTTGTAAATACCATACTATAATTTTCTCCAGGAAAAATTTTTTGAATATTTCCACTTCTTTTTTCAACAATTTTAACTAAAGAAAAATTTGTTTTAGTATAATACGTGTAAGTTCTATAAAATATACTAGTACTACTTATATTCCATACTTCAATAGGATTACCTTCAATCATTAAAGTTTCTAAACCCTGAATTGATACATTACCTGTGCCGGGATATCCCCCTACATCTGCTGAAAAAATCCACCATTGACCCTGCTGTATATCGGGTTCATCCATTGATGATGCGACAATATCTGAAAAAGAAAATGAACTAAACAAAATCAATAAGAATAAAATTGAAAAAAACTTTTTTTTATTCAACTTTTTTTTAAGACTCCTTCACCAAATTTGTATTTATAAATAAATTTTTAATGTATATATTTTTCTGAAAGACTAAAGATTTTTATTTAATAAACTGTTAATCCTTAATATATATTGACGAAATATCGGCTGAGGGTGGGATATAAATAAACATATGAAAAAAAACATTCTCATTGTAATCATAGTTATTTCTTTTTTAACAGTTTTACTTTTAGGTTGTTTTGAAGAGGAATATCAAGAAGATAAAGATAAATTTGTAGGTTTTTGGAAAGCTGATCCAGATTTTTCTAAAAAATCTTTTACTTTTTTTAAAAATGGAACCTGTTATATCAATAATTATGATCCTCCTCTTCTAGGTAACTATACCGTTAATGAAACTGAGAATATTCTTAGAATTCATCAATTTAGTGGTAGTATAGATTATGAATACAAGTATCGTTTTGATTATACAGATGATGAAATGACTCTTATTGATCAAAAAAACTTTGAAACATATACTTTTTACAGACAATAAAAAAAGAATTTTTATTTTTTTATTACACCTATTTCTGTTAGTTTTTCTGGAAGATAGGTATCTGTAACATAATCTAGACCATATTTAGCTAGAGCCTGTTGTTCTGATTTTTTACCGATTTTTAGTTGAAGTTTTATCTCTCCTTTCCAGAAGCTATCCTGGAAACGAGGATCAGTTAGTTCGCTTTTTAGTGATTTTATGTCTTCTTTAGTAAGTTTATCTGTTGGTAGATCATAGTTTTCTATATCTGATGGTGTAACTCCTAAATATTGAGCTGATGGTGTGGCTAGGTATTCTGAAATATGAGCTGTTTTAATTGCTCCATATGCAACACTAGCATAAATTCTGAAACTCCAAGGGTCACAGTCAGTAAAAACTAAAACAGGCATCTTTTTTTCATCGCTGAGTCTTTTTATAAACCGACGAGTAGATCGTGCGGGTTGTCCTTTCAGATGTACTAATAAAGCATTGTGTGTTTCATCAAAACCGTTTTCAACGAGACGATCAAACATACCACCTGTTTCTACAGCAAGAATAAAATCAGCGTTAAAGTTTTTGAAATTCAATTTTTCAGGTTCAACATTATATGGTATACCATAACCTGAGTCTCCTACATCATCCTGGCAATGTATTTTTCTTTTAGTATTATTTCTTGTGATCTCTTCAACAATCACATCTCCCATCACACGAGCACCGTCTTCCTCTGGACGTAGTTTGAAATCTTCACGCATACAACTAGTTATAACTTCTAAATCTTCAGCTAGTAGATTTGATTCGCTTTGTGTACTAAATTTTGCCATATCCCATCCTTCTGAAATATAATACATTTCTCTAAGAGTGGATGATTTCTCAGTTTTTATCATACTTTTAATAAAATCAGTCATGTACATTGTTCGAAGCATCATATATGCGCCTTTGAGTGATTTAGCATTTCTCTCACTTGTTTTCTTTCCATATTTCCAAACGTTTAGTTTTTCATCAAAATCAATATTGGTTTTAGTTCTTGTTGGAAGTTTAAGACTAGGTATTTTTGTTTTTTCAAAATCATCATAGACTTTAGTAGCAATATTATCTATTTTTTTGATTACATCACTATAATCCTTGTTCATTTTTTTTATTCACCTCCCTCCCATTGATCTGCACCGATTACAAATGTTGGATTTATTTTTTCTATATATAAATCGTTTTCATCCAGATCATTTTCTTCTAAACCTGCTAGTTCATAATTTATATCAACTTTTTCAGTTGGTTGAATCTCAGGTAAGCTCCATTTAATATATTCTTCTGTAACTTTTGCTGGTTTTGGTTCCACGGTTCCAAGTACTGCTTCTTTTGGAATTACGGCATAAAGATTAAACTTTTGAGGTTTTGCTTTATAGTTTACAACCATGATTTTACTTTTAGTGATGGTGCCTTCAGAGGATTGGGTTTGACCATCTACATTATCAGTTAACTTGGTCTGCAATCCACCTGCTCTTTTTACTTTTTCATATTCTACAGCGTCTTCTATCCAGACTACATCCATAATACGAGTTATAACCTTGTCAAGTTTTGGAACAGGTTTATCAAGCATGGATGCTGATTTCTTAGCAATTTCGGGGAGTATTTTTGTTATAAGATCAAATTTCTCACGGGTTTTAACTCGTCTTTTTTTCTTATGAATATGTTTTTTTACTTTTCGAGCGCATTCTCTAAAAGCAAGCTGCACTTCTTTTTCTATTTCCTCAACATCAGCAATTGCTTCCTTGCTTTCAGAGGTGAAAGGTATCTGAGTAGATGCTACATGAATCAAAAGTATCGCAGGTCCAACGGGTATACCCTTACCGGAGGTTTGACTTAACCCGTAGCGTCTCCAATCAATAGATGAAATAGCTTTGGTTGTTACACACCCGCCTTGTTGATAAAGCAGTGGTACACGGTTTGCAAAACGAAGTATTTTTACTTGTTCTTCTTTTGGAAGGTTGCCTCCATAAACTAGACCTACTTCTATCTGAAATGGGTTACCTGAGTAAACAGCTGGCGGACGTGATGCAGTTGCTATAAACTCTGGAGAGATCTCGCTTGTTTCATGACGAAGCGATCTTTTTATCAGAAACTCACTAATTGGTGAAAGACAATCTGTGGATGGAGCCATAATTTTTACTTTTTTAAAAGCACGGTGCAGACTCCGAAAATCCTGTCTGGACATCCCCGAAGGTTTAAGATCCTCAGTTAAACCCGCTGTTTGAATAGCCTGAGTCGCAGCTCTGCTACCCATACTACTAAACTCAGTTTTTAGAAAACTACTAAGTTTACGAGCCTTTGTTTCCTTAGCCATTTTAATAAGAGTACCAAGTTCTACTCCTTGTGGATGCGGTTTAATAGAATTAGATTTACGTGGCAGCTCCTCTGAGGTTCTCTCAAAACTATGAACAGTTCCATCTGGTTCTTTAAAAGTAATACTTGCATGAGGATTTACAATTGATGTGTTCTGCAAATATTCATAAATATAACGTTTACCACGTTTATAATCTGCTTCAATACAAGCCTCAAAACGAGTACCTGATGGTTTATCCCAATGATTCTGAACATTACTGATAACCTCAGCACGGTTTTTATTAGTATTAATCGCAAGTTCAACTTCCCTAGCTGGAAGATTCTCAGATGTTTTAGAAATAATTTTTGCATGTTTACCCGTGCTTAGTTGACTGTATAAAACCACTGCTGAAATACCGATACCCTGTTGACCGCGACTCTGACGGATCTCATGAAAACGAGAACCATAAAGAAGTCTACCAAAAATATGTTTAATCTGATTACTGATAATACCGGGTCCATTATCCTCAATAATTAAAGTAATCTCTCCACTATCATCACCATTTGTGATTTCAACAAAGATATCCGGAAGAATATCGGCTTCTTCACAAGCATCAAGAGCATTATCAACTGCTTCTTTAACACTTGTAACTAGAGCACGAGTAGGATTACCAAAACCCAGAATATGTTTATTTTTCTCAAAAAACTCTGCAACAGAGATTTTCTTTTGTTTCTTCGCAAGTTGTTCTGCAGTTATCTTTACCAAAATATTTGTCCCTCCTAAGAAAAAGGATATAATATCTTCAAAAAACTGTAATATAAAGGAGTTATTTTAAGATTATTACTCCATTAAAATAATTTTTAATCCAAAATAATTATTTTATCTCCTTTAGAAATATTATGTTTCTTGCAAAAACCCATATTCGTTTCAACAACATATTTACAAAAACCCATGCTACAGTAATTTTTACAAAAAAAACCTGTTTCCACGGGTGCCTCATAAATTTTTATGATTTCTTTTTTATGGTTGATAAAAATTATATCTAAAGGAATTTTAACATTTTTCATCCAAAAAAAACGGATCCAAGGGAAACAGAAAGAAAAAAACATACCTTTGTTTTCAGATAATTCTTTTCGATTCATCAAACCTTTGGTTTTTTGAAAAAAACTTTTAGCATGCTCACATTCAAAAGGTATTTCTTTTTTGTTTTTAGTTTTAAATATGATTTTTTTTGTTTCCATTTAATCATTTTTCCAATTTTTTTTGATAAACTAAAAAATATTAAGAGCAATAACTTTAATTCCTTTTCTGATTAAAAAAAACTATGAATATTAATAACAACTTCAAAAAAACAAAAATATTTCTTATTTTTCTCTTCTTAGCTATGCTGCTTTTTAATTTTTTTTTGATAGATTCATTTTCAACTGTAAATGCTAAAGAAATAATCGTTGGAAATAGTAATATAGCAAATTTTACAAGTATCCAAGAAGCAATAAACAATGCAAGTTTTAACGATACAATAAAAGTTGAAAAAAATACTTACAATGAACAAGTTATTATAACTAAATCAATACAAATCACTGCAGATCCTGGTACTATTATCTCTTGTGAAGATTTTTTTTATGGTTTTTATTTAAAATGTAACAATTCAACAGTTGAAGGATTTATATTTAAAAACAATGAAGTTAGTGTTTTTATTGAAGAGGGTTTCAATAATGCTATTTCTAATAACACCTTTGAAAACAACAAAAATGGAATTTATATTACGAATAGTTCATCTAATACAGTTACTGATAACTATTTTATATCAAATAATGAGGGAATCCGTCTTTTTAAATCTTCTAATAATGTTATTAAAAATAATCGTTTCTTAGATCATCAAAAAAATGTTTATTTATGGGAAAACTCGAACAGAAACATAATACTAAATAATAACATTTCAGCAGAAGGATCCATTAGTTTACAAAGATGGTGTAACTATAATATTATCAGTGAAAATTATTTAGAGGAAGCCTTTGTAAGTTTACACAAATGTGATTATAACGAAATTTCAAAAAATATTATTAAAGATGTAGATAAAGGCGTTATTTTATCGTATTCATCTAATAATAGTGTCATTGGTAATGTGTTTAATAACTGTGAGATCTCTGGTGTTTATACTGATAACTCTAAAGATAACATTATTGATTCTAATGAGTACATTGATACTCAAGATGGTGTTAAAGATAAACCTCAGGCGCCAAGAATAAAAATACCTGGTTTTGAAACAATCTTGTTTTTTGTTATTTTGTTTTCTTTTGTCTTAATTCGAAAAAGATTTTAAATATTTGGTGAGATGAACAGAGAGAGACTAACAATGATCATTGCCACCCATATTCCTTTATTCCATCTGAATATTTTTCCTCCATCAAGAGGTCCAAATGGTAGTAGGTTGAAAAATGCTAAAAATGCATTTATCCAAGCAATCATAAAAGCGACATAGAAAATATAATCTGTTGTAAATAATGTAAAACCTGTAGCAATAACTGCAATTATTATATTTGTAAGAGGGCCGGCTACAGATATTTTTCCGCTTTGTTCCTTGTTTGGATTTCCAAATATTCTTACGGCGCCTGGTGCTGCAAAAACAAAACCTGTTGCAACACCTAAAAAAAGAGCTAATATTAACCCCATTGGATACATTCTAAATTCTGACCAGTATCCATATTTTTGTCCCATATATTTGTGGGCTATTTCATGACAGATAAAAGCTGTTACTATTGCAGTAAAAGCAAGAGGAAGATAAAATAATATACTTTGTGAATCAGCTCCAGGTATGCCTCCTACAAACGCAAAAGTAAATGCTATGGTTAAAACTCCCATGGCTATTAGTAAATGAATGATCTCTGTTTTACTGAATTTCAGTCCTTGTGGAGTAGAGCTATAGTTGCTGCTGTAACTGTTACTTCCAGGCATGTCTTGAAATGAGTAATATATTTTTCTATTGTTCATATTTTAATTCCTTTGAAACAATTTCCTTGTTATTTAATTTGTTTGTTTTTATTGTATTCCATCGAATTCTTCTGAGATTTCTGTGTATTTTTTTAGTTCTTTTTTTGAAATGGGTTTAACTTTATCGAGTGCTTTTTCAAAGTGTTTTAGGTTCTAAATATCGATTTTTTGTTTTTTGACATAGGTTATCCTCTTCTTATTACTATTTTTTGAGTTTTTTTTAAAAAATAAAAAGTTAGAGAAATATTGTTAGTTTATTGTTTTTTATTCGATGTCTATTTTATTGCCTTTTTTCTTTGTTTTAGTTTTCTTAAGTGTTATGCTTAGTACTCCGTTGTTGAATTTAGCTTCTGTGTTTTTGGTTTTTACTTCTGCTGGTAGTTTAACTTCTTTGAAGAAATTTTGTTCGTCGTCTGCTTTTATTGTTAGATTATCGTTGTTTACTTCTAGGTCTATGTTTTCTTTTTTTGCTCCTGGTAGTTCTACTGTTATGTAGATTTCTTTATCTGCTTCTTGTACGTCTACGAGTGGTTCTCTAATTTGATCGAGTTGTTTTTGTTCTCCAGTTATTTGGTATGGTGTTTGTTTTTGATCCATGTTTGTGAATTCTTGGTAGTGTGGTTTTCCATCTGGCCCCATTCTGTATGTGTATCCGTATATTTTTGGTCCTCCTTCTTCTGGACGTGGTATGTTTCCGCTTAGTGCATTTCTGTAGAATTGGTTCATTCTTTCTTCCATTTCTCTGAATTCGTTTTCGAAAGCATCGAAGATGCTGTTACTTCTGTTTATTCTGAATATGTCATTTTTTCTTTCTTCATCTTTTTTATCTGGCTTTTTGTCTTTTTTCATAATTTATACCTCCATAAGTTTATCTTAAATCTTATTGGTTGACTTTAAATCAACTATATATTACTATGTTAGAACTACTATAAATACTTTTTGAATTTGTTGATGTAAAATAAACAAAATAAACAACTTTTTGCGAAAATTTTATATTAACTAAACAACATATATAAAAAATATAAGATGTCACACAAAATAAAAATAAGAAAAATAATAACACCACCACCAGGAAGTCTAAAAGACGACATAGACTACATATGCAGATCCTTTGGATACTTCTCACAAAGAGACAAAAACTGCACAGCAGGACGAATATTCAGACTCATAGTAAAAGAAACAGCAGGTGAAGAAGAAGGACTTACAAGTGATGAGATAGCAGAAAAACTAGACCTTTCAAGGGGAACAATCGTATATCATTTAAATAATTTTATAGAATCAGGGTTGATTGTAAGAAAAAAAAACACCTACAAATTAAGATCAGCAAGCCTACAAAAAAGCATAGAAGAAATCAAATCGGATATAGAAAGAATACTTGAAGAAATGATGAAAATAGCAGATGAAATAGACTCACAATTAGGTAACTACTATAGATAAAAAAATGAATTTTATCTTCTAATATAGTTCCATAATTCCTTTTTCCACAAAATAAAAAGATACAAAAACAATGATACAAAAGCCGATAGCATACCAATCTCTGTGGGAAAACCTGCAACGATTGAAATAATAAAAAAAACCAACCCCGGAATTATTAAAATCAAATAAATAAAAATATATGTAAAACTACTTCTAACAATATGTCTTCTCCAAGGATGTGTTTTTGCTGGATCTTCTAAATCCTTTTCTTTTTCAATATTATTCATGAAATCATCTTATCTTAAACACTAAATATATTATATTCCAAATCCAAGACTAATTCCTACTATTACTGAAAAAAACGTTTTCATACTTTTTTATAAATATACAACTCTTTTAAATATCTGTTTTCATTTCGAAGAATTCTTTTTTTTATCAATAAAATACTCAATCCAAGCCGCCTTTACACTTGGAATTTTTTCATTTTCTATATAGGTCTGAAAAATATATTTTAATTTTTTTGTAGTTGCCATTTTTCTTAGTTGACTCATAGTAATTTTAGTTATTCCACTCTTTTGTTGTTTACTTTTTTTCTTCATAATAATTCCCCTTGTTTTTTTTAAGATTAACTCTAATAGTTCAATACGATCAATTTTTGGTCCAGTTAACGTTTTTGTATCCATTAAATCATTAAACGATTTAATATTCTTTTTGGTGATTATTATGCCCGCATCGGTATTCGAACCTGTTATTTACTGGTAAACTATCTTTTTTCTATCTGTTGAATCTGCATCGTTTTTGAAAACTTCAAATCTATTTTTTATTATACATTAAATCGTACATTTCTTTAGTATTTATTATTTGAATTTTTGATTGTTGTTTTAATTTTTTATCATCAGACCAAATAACGCTTTCAGAGAAAGCAAGAGCACAGGCTATGAATGTGACATCATCAGGATCGATATCTTTGATGATTTCATATGCTTTATCTTTGTAATTTAACAGAACTTCATTTGGAATGATTATTACTTTTTGAAGTAAAAGTCTTAACAAAACTTCGAAATCTCTCTGTTTCATTTTTGACTTTTTTAAAAGTTCATTTTTATGTTTTTCCATTTCTTCGAAAATATATGATGGAAACAAAAACTGTTCTTCATAATCTAAAATCATTCTTCGTGTTATTGAATCTTTTATCAATGCTGAAAAAAGGATATTTGAATCAATCACTATTTTTAACTAAGAAACCTCTTGTTTGCAGATGATTTAATCTTTTTATTAAATTCTTTTATGTCTTTTTCTGTAAGTTTACTTTTTTGAGCTAGTTTTTCGGCTAAAGTTAGCATTTCTATTTTTTGAATTATTGCTTTTCTGGCTACTTCACTCCATTTCACTTCAGAAAAATGCTTCATTTTTTTATGTACTTTATTTGGTACGGATAGAGTTATATTTGCCATAACTATCACTACAAATATATATGTGATATCACATATTTATAGTTTTTCACAAAAGATCATTTTTTACAAAGTTAATTCACCTTTGCCAGGGAGTGTTTTTAAATGCCCGCATCGGGATTCGAACCCTGTATTTGCTTGTGTGTTATCTTTTTTCTATCTATAAGTGCAATATTTTTTTAGTAATGTTCTATATCACTTTCAAATAATATGGTATTAGAGAATTTATTATAAATTACAAATGTGTAATCTCCATTCTTGGGGGCAGTAACCACAATTTTGTCGCCAGGTTCTAAATGGCGGGTGCTATTATCTTCTTTAACAAATTCTATATTGCCACCAGTTACATTATGTTCACTTTCATTTCTTAGAGCCCAGCCACAATTAGACCACCCTATAAGATTTTCACCATGTTGAATAGCATGAATTTCCCATATTACCTTATTGTTAGTTTCGTTATTAGAATACAATCGACAAGTAATATATGATGTGAACGGATAATCTGATTCTTGATTGATAACATTGTATGATACAATACCAAAAAGCGTTATAGAAATTATTACAAATATAATAAAAGATGTTGCACTTTTGTCTGGATTCCAAAGAAAATAAAATAAAACGGGTGCTCCTATCCCATATAAAATTAAAATACCTGTCAAAAGCTCTCCAGGGCAACCGTATGTACCCGGCATGTAACATTGGATGTACGGGTAATAAAAGATAGCTTCAATAATAAGATAGGTAATTAAAAAAGCAAGTTATTTTTTAATATTTCTCTATTACTTACATATTTAAAAAATGTTTTTTTGGAAATAATGTAACAGTCGTTTCAATTATATGCAAAGATTTATTAGTTAAGCTTATTTTATAATCCATAAAGAATGGTGGAGGAAAAGAAAAAATATGATTGAATGGTTAAACATTATAGCTGGATTAATTCTATGTGTAGGTATTTTAGAAGTACTTCCAGCAATGGGAAAACATATTGCAAAATTTGCAAAATGGCTAGGCAGTTTTGATACAATAATCGGGATCATACTAATAGCATATGTTATATGGGCTGGTTATTGGGATAGCTTACTTGGTGTAGTTGCAATTTTTGCAGGTTTAATTATGATAGTAGGAATACTACCACTAATACCAGCAGTAGGAAAATATTTAGAAAAGTTTGCTAAGTGGCTTGGTGGTTTTCAAACAATCATCGGTTTAGTAGTCCTTATAGTTGGAATATTAGGTGTAATAGATTTTATCTAAAAAAATTAAATCTTTCATTTTTTTCTTTTTTTAAAACATAATTTTTAAATATATGTTGACCTCTGGTAAATATTTGGTTATACTTTTCAGTTCATTAACCAATGGTTTCTAATATTTATAGCAAGGAGCCACCTGTAAATATGATAGAACTTACTACATTTGTATGGGTAGCAATTTTTGCAGTTGGTGCAGCTGTTGTTAACACCTTAGGGATCTTTGCTATTTATAAAAATAAAAAATGGGTAGAAAAAACAAAAATTTATTTCATGTGTTTTGCTGCAGGGGTTCTAATATCTGTTCCCTTGATGTTTGCTTTGCCTAATGCTATAGAAAAAAACTTCTATGCTGGGTTTGCTGCTTTGATCGGTTTTTTATTTATGTTTTACAGTAATAGATTAATAAAATTTATAACTAAACAGAAAACCCTGGCCTTTGGTATTACTGCTGCAGAGGGCATAGGGATACATTCTTTTGTTGATGGAACTGTTTATGCTGTAACCTTTAGTGCAAGTATAACTACCGGAATATTGTCTGGAATCGGTTTGGTTGTTCATGAATTTGCAGAAGGAATAATCACCTTCTCAGTATTGTTAGCTGGAGGTTTAAGTAAGAGAAGAGCAGCCAGATATGCTTTTTATGTAGCTGCTCTTACTACACCTATAGGTGCGTTTATTGCTTATCCTTTAGTAAGTGAACTAAGTGGCTCAGATCTAGGATTGGCCTTAGGTTTTATGGCAGGTGTTTTGATTTATATTTCAGCTTCTCATCTTTTACCTGAAGCAAGAGAACATGAGAGAAAGCATTCAAATTGGGCTTTTTTGGCAGGAGTTATTTTAGCTTTATTTATAGTATTTACTAAAATGATTTAATAAAAATCTACAGACCTTGGGGAAAAGAATAGTAAGCCCCAATTCTTTTTTTGAGGAATTTGTAGAAACAAAACCAAAACAACTTGGGTTTGTATTAACTGGGAGACATGTTTTGATTGAAAAAATAAAAAGCTGGCTATGTAAGCAAAATCTTTGAAATAAAACATTCATATAAAAAATAAGGGCAATGAAAGTTACTGAATATTAAAATAAAAAAAATTCTTTTCTTTAATTCTTTCCAATTGTTCTTCAATTGATTTTCGAGGAGTAATCTTACCTTTTTTTGATAGGTGCTCCTCGACTATTTCTTTTATAAAAGCAGAAGTTGATGACGCTTCCGATTCTTTGGCTGCGTCCTTCCATTCTTGAGCTATCTCGGGTGTTTTTAAATAAACCCAAATTGCTCTTTCACTTACGGGGGGCTTTTTTCTTTCTTCCCATTATTAAAACACAGATAATGGCACCCTCTTATCGCTATATAAAACTTACTTGTGTTTTTTATGCCCGCATCGGGATTCGAACCCGAGTAGAAGGCTCCGCAAGCCCTCAGGATATCCAAACTACCTCATGCGGGCATTATTTTATGATGTCAACCATTGCAATCTTTTCCAGAATAAGATCCTGATATTTATCTTTAATGACTGTCTGGATCTCTAAATCTGAAAATCCAAACTTTTTCAAAATAGAGACATCTCCCTTCAAAAATTCATTATTCCGTTTTAGTTTTAGTTTCTCTAAAAGAATATTAAATAAATTATTGTTTTCTCTTTCAGTTAGTAATACAAAAGCTATTTTTGTTTTACCTTTTCTTATACCCATCTTAGGTATAGCCTTTTTAAGCTGCCTTTCACCAGATGCATATAGAAGGATTTCCATTGAAATAGAATTAGAAGACATACTATCATTTTTTTCTGCTCTAAGAGCATGTTCTGCAGCAGATATTAAATGAAGTTTACCAAAGATCATATCAGCATTAAAAACTTGGATAACAATATTATGTTTATCAGAGAATCCTTGGATTTTTTCTAAAAATTTTTCGATATCTTTGATTTCTCCTTCTGCTCCAAAAACATTTATATTCATTTAAATCAAACACCCAAATTTTTTTATGTGAATTCTTCTAATTCTGCATCAAGTTTATCTGTTTTTTCACCTAGTTGTTTTTTAATGTTTTTAGCAACACCTTCACCTATTCCTTTGATTTTAGCAAGACGTTTCAGTGGGACATCACGAAGATCATTAACTGTTTTAAAACCATTTTTAAACAAAGCACGAGCTCTAACACGACCGATTCCTTTTAGTGATACAAGATTAAGTAGTTCTTTTTTACAACCATATCGAACTCGCATAATCAAATCATTTAAATCAGAAACACAGCTAAAATTATACATCCGTGCAAATTCTCTTGTGGCATGAAGAAGCCATTGAACAGATTCAACAATACTATGAATATCGCCCGGTCCAATATTAAAACGATTCACTATTTGATCTTCATTGAGTTCATCAATCCAATCATTAACCAAAAATGCTGTTTTAAGATCACTTAGGAAATACTCCCATTCTTCATCAACAACATCTGGTTTATTTATCAAAAAGATTCCCTTTATATCCTCAGCACGATCCTCCACCCAGATATCACTTTTACGCAGGTACAATGATCGAACATCAGGAGTACTACAAACCGCATGTAGAAAACCAAGTTCATCAAAATCACGCTTACAGGATTTCTCCAAAGCCTCTTTTAACAACAAAGCTGACAATGGATCAATATACAAAGAAGAAGTACGCTGACCAAATAAAGAAGCCATAAACTCATCCTGGTTTATTATTTCAACGAAAGCATTTTCCACCAAAAAATTCAATGCTTCATCAATATCATCTTTTAAAGCAAAAGTATCAGCTTGATAAGCATAAAAACTACTGTCCACAAAATCATAAACACCCTGTCGTTTTTTTACAAAACCTGTGGCAATACTTGACAATAGATGCATCCTTAGAGCTGCAGGGTTTCCAAGTTTAGAATAAATAGGTTCTGTTTCAGCAAGAACATAATTATCAAATATTTGATCAAACTGATTCTTTTTTTTAGCAACAGCTATCGCTTCACCGAAACTATCAAACTGTGGTCTACCTGCTCGACCTGCTTGCTGTTTATACTCCAAAATTGGTATGGGTTTCATACCAAAATTTACATCATAACGCCATAGATCACGAATTATAACACGTTGAGCAGGAATATTAACACCAGCTGCAAGAGTCGGAGTTGCAACAATGCATTTAATCACTCTTTTTTTAAAACCTCGTTCCACGAAACGACGATGAATGCTACTAAGTCCTGCATGATGAAAACTCACACCATGTTTCAAGCAAAAAAATAAATCCTTATCAACAGATGTTAGCTCAGGAAGACTACGTTTCAACAAACTAATTAGTTCTTCAATATTTTTTTTATCCTCGTCAGATAAAAAATTGTCAACAACAGATCCAAGTCTTTTAGCAACAGAAACAGTGGAACGACGAGTGTTAACAAAAACCAGAACCTGACCACCATTATTTGATAATGAGTTTTCAACCAATCGGTTTACACCACGTTTCTCAGATCCCTTGATTTCTTCTGTTTTACCATCATCAAAACGAACATTATTCTTATAATAAACACCCTCACGCAATGGTACAGGACGCCAATCAGATTTAACCAACTTAGCATCCAACCAAATACTAAGCTCTGTAGCATTCTGAATAGTTGCAGAAAGACCAATAATCTGAGTATCAGGATTCAAAGATTTAAACCTGGAAACAATAACCTCCAAAGTAGGACCACGAGTTGGATCATGAATCAAATGAATCTCATCAATAACCAAAACTCTGACCTCATCAACCCAACCAACCTTATGACGAAGCAAACTATCAGCTTTTTCAGAAGTACAAACAATCACATCATAACGAGCAAGCCTCGGATCAGAATCATCCAAATCACCAGTGCTAATACCTATCTTGAACCCAAGTTCCTCAAAAACTTTAAGCTCCTCATACTTTTCACGAGCTAAAGCCTTCAAAGGGACAACATACAAAGCCTTACCTGCTTCCTTACGCAAACGATTAAGTATAGCAAGATAAGCAATCAAACTCTTACCACTAGCTGTTGGAACCGAAACCACCAAGTTTTTTTTATCAAAAACATGACCAATTGCTTCAGCCTGAGGCGGATAAAGCTCCTCAAGTCCTTGTTTTTTTAGAATATTTTTTGTTTTATCATCCAAATTTAATTCATCGATTTTCATAAATAAACATCAATTCTGAACATGCGAAACATATAATCAGTCAAAAACTTTATTCATAATGAACAAATTCATAGTTAGCGATATCATGGGCCGAAGACGTTCAATGCGTGATAAATACAAAATGCAGATGAAAGCATATCGCAAACAAAGAATGAAAAAAGATAATACACCATTTCTCCCAACAAACGGAGAAGTATATGTGATGAACTCTCTTGATCCAAAAAAAAGAATAAAAGCCGAGGTTTTAAAAACTGTAACTAAACAGCACAGGGAAATAATAACAAGCCTAGCTTGTCCAGAATGTGGTGAACCTATGAGCTGGGATAGCAACTGGGAAGGCTTTGTTTGCAATAAACACGGAAAGAAAGCAATATATGAAATCGTAGAAAAAGAATAAAACCAGATTTTAATGGCAGGATCTTCTTATGGTTGAAGAAAAAATAGGTGAAATAAAACATTTTTTCAACAACATAAATGTAGCAGCAATCAAAATAACAAATGGTGAACTTAAAATAGGAGATAATATTCACATTGTTGGAGCACATACAGATTTCACTCAAACAATAAAAAGTATGCAAATAGATAAAGACCCTGTAGAAAAAGTAACCACTGGAGACGAGGTTGGTATAAAAGTCAAAAACAGGGTCAGAGAAAATGATATAGTTTACAAAAAAATAAAAGAGGAATAAAAACGATGAAAGAATTAGCTGAAATAAGAACTCTTAAAGAAAACCGTTACATGATTATTGATGATGAACCATGCAAAATCGTAAGTATCTCAACATCTAAACCAGGGAAACATGGGGAAGCCAAAGCAAGAATAGAAGCAATAGGTGTTTTTGATGGACAAAAAAGAAGTATTGTAAGCCCGGTAACTCATAAGGTTCACGTCCCAATTATTGACAAAAGAACAGGTCAAGTCGTAGCAATCATGGGAGATAACGTTCAAATCATGGATCTGGAAACATATGAAACATTTGAAATGCCGATACCAGATGAATACAAAGGAAAACTAGAACATGGGAAAGAGATATCATATCTTATAGCTCTTGGACGTAAAAAAATAACAAGAGTCTAAACTTCTTATTTTTACCATATTTCTTTTATTATATTATTTTTATTTGGAGTCTTATGATAGGTCACCCAGGTTTTTTTGCTGATGCAGAAACAAACTATAAAGATTCAAAATTTGTAATATTCAGTGTACCATATGATGGAACATCAACATATCGAAAAGGATCAAAAAATGCACCAAAAAAAATCAGAGAAGCTAGTTGGAATTATGAAAAATATGATTTAATTACAAATGTGGATTTTAATGAATTAAAAGTACATGATTACGGGGATCTTTTAATTGACCAAGTTGATTCAAAATCAGTCGTTAATGAAACAAAAAATTTTGCTTCAAAAATATTAAAAGATCATAAATTCCCAATTTTAATTGGAGGCGAACACTCTCTAACAATTGGTATGATTAAAAGCCTACCAAAAAAAGATACAGCTGTATTAGTTTTAGATGCACATCTTGATTTCAGAGACGATTATGAAAACGATAAATACAATCATGCATGTGTCAACCGTAGAATTATTGAACATGTAGGTGTTGAAAACACAGCTATTTTAGGTGTTAGATCAGCTGAAAAAAATGAACTAAAAAAAGCTAAAAAACAAAATCTTTTATTTTTTAATTCTCTTGAACTCAAAAAACAAGGATTAAACTCTTGTTTAGAAAAAATCTATAAAAAATTTAAAGATAAAAAAATTTATCTAAGCATTGACATGGATTTTTTTGACCCAGCCTATGCTCCTGGTGTAGGGACCCCTGAACCCTTTGGAATGTCTAATTATGATTTTTTGGAAATAATTGAAAAATTCAAAAAACAAATCATTGGTTTTGACATAGTTGAAGTCAACCCAAAATATGATGGTGGGAATATTACGTCTTTTTTAGCAGCAAAAATAATCAGATTTGTTATAGAAGAAGTTAGCAAAAAATAAATAGAAAAAAAAGGGTACTTTAATATACCATTACCTACTTTTGGCCCGAACATGGAAAACGAAAAAATTGCTGCTTTAGTATTAGCTTTAATGGTTGCAGGTATTCTCTCAGCTTATCTAGCATTACAGAATTGGGATGATATTTCA
>CAYLLH010000087.1:0-11995 GCA_964384785.1 uncultured Thermoplasmatales archaeon
TATGTATCTGTTGAAAACGCATCTTTCCAAGCCTGCACAAGTTTTTTGGATGACGCTATACCGCAGGGTGTTGCATGTTTAATAATTACACATGTAGGATCTTGAAATTCTTTAATGCATTCTATAGCACAATCTCCATCAAGGATGTTATTGTATGATAATTCTTTACCCTGAAGTTTTATTGCATTAGTGATACATGGTTCATCTACATCTGGTACTTGTTTATAGAAAGCTCCTTTAAGATGCGGGTTTTCTCCATATCTCATATCTTGTTTTTTTCTTAAAGGAATACTTTGATTATCGGGTAGTTTTTCATTAGTCCAACGGGTTCTTAGATAATTTGAGATAATTGAATCGTATTCTGCTGTATGAGTAAAAGCCTCAAGAGCAAGTTTTTCTCTAAAACCTAAATCATCAATTTTGTTTTTTTCAAAAAGTTCTAACACTCTTTTATATTGATAAGGATTTGTTACAACTAAAACATCTCTATAGTTTTTAGCAGCGGCTCGTATAAGAGTTGGACCACCTATGTCAATGTTTTCAATTACTTCATCTAAACCAACATTAGTTTTTTTAATTGTTTCTTCAAAAGGATAAAGATTACACACAATCATGTCAATGCGATCGATTTTATGTTTCTGAAGTGTCTTTAGATGGTTTTCTTCATCTCTACGTGCTAAAACACCAGCATGAATTATGGGATGAAGGGTTTTTACCCGACCGTTTAGCATTTCTGGAAAACCAGTTATTTCAGAGACTTCTTTCAAAGTTATATTGTTTTCTTTTAAAACACGTGCTGTTCCACCAGTAGATATAATCTCAACACCAAAATCAGTTAGTTTCTTTGAAAAATCTACTATACCTTCTTTATCTGATACACTAATTAAAGCTGTTTTACACTCCGCCATTAACTTTTACCCACAATGCATAGTAAAGTCACACAAAAAGATTTGGGTTTTTTTCAAGTTTTTTCTTCAAATTCTACAGCTTCTTTTAGACTAATCTCTCCACGTAAAACCTTAAGAGCCATTTTCTGTGAAATAGAAAAACGGCCATTAGTAAAAAGTCGGCTTTTCTGCTGAATTCTTCTAATCTCACCTCGTGTTGGTTCAACAGGTAGTTTTTCTTGCACCCTTCCACCATGAATCATAGCTATAACAGCAGCAGCTTCAGGATCTTTCAAGTTTCTTTTCGTTTGAAAAGAGGTACTAGTTTTGGTTTCATCAACAATTTCAATAGGGATTTCAATAGGTATCAAAGAGTTAATGATACGATTACGAATAACAGGGGATCCATGACCTATTCTTATAAAAACTTCTTTTGAAGGATACGATTTAATAAATCGTTTAACAGCATTTTTTACTTCTTTAGGTGATTTAACAGATGTTTTTTGAAGAAGAATATCATCTCCAACAACTGCAAGACCAGGTTTTTCACCAGGGTCAATTCCAATATATACTTTTGAATAAAGTTCTTTACCGATAAGCATCTGAACAGCTAAATCCACGGCATGATCAAGTTTTTCATAAGCATCAGCAGCCACAACTTTAGGAGATTTTACATCATGGAGTTCATTATGAGACGTTAAAACAACTCCTACTTTACTTGGAATATTATCAATTGAAGATAATGAAACATAAGGAATTTTTCTTTTTTTAAGAATTTTTAAAAGATCATGATAAAGAGAAAAATCTTTAGTATAAACTCCTATAGTTTTCATTGAATCAAAAGATATTAAACAATCATATCTTAATAAAGTTTAATTAAAAAAAGAAATACTGTTTTTTTATCTTTCCCATGAATATCGTTCATCAAGATAACTAGTCCAAAACCACTTCAGAGAGTCTTGTATTAATCTTTTTTGATCAAGTACTTCAAAGTTTTTATCAACAGTTTTATCCAGATGTTTACCAAGACTAAGATCTTCTATATTATTTTCTAAAAAATCAAGTATATCAGTGCAATCCCGCCTAAGTTTTATCCAGATCCTTCCCTCTTTTTCAAAGGGTTCACCTGCTGCTTTTTTGTTATTCTCCCATTTATTAACAAATTCTTCTTTGTTTTTCTTAAGTTTGTTTGGTGGACCCATATGCATAAAGGTTTCAGAGATTTCTTTAGAATCAGTTTTAAGAATGATAAAGATTTTATCATCAACTTCATCTATATAATATTTAGAATCATATATTATGAAATCATTTCTTTCACAGGATTCAACTATTGAACGTTCTGCTTTTCTTATCTGAGGATACAGATTTTCATCAATAATTTTTGGTTTTCTAAAACTTATACCAACAAAATAATTTTCATCATCAACTATTTTTTTCCTTATTTTTTCTAATGACCATGGTTTTATTTTGTTTGGAAAGAAAAAAGTGATAGATGGTTTTTCAATATACTCGTAGCATGCTTTTAGGAAAAGATTATATTTTTCTTCGGATAACGCTGAGGATACATTTCTTTCAGGGTCAACAGGATCAATAAAAACTAATGGTGTATCAAAATCAGGGTATTCATCATTTTTTATCGAGATTTTTTTTCCATATGACCAATTTTTTGCATTTCTTATAAGATTCTGAAAACTCTGAAATTTAATTACAAGTATTTCACATAGATAACCTGAGAAACCTTGTATTTGTGCCTCAGCTCCATAACAGTTTATACCAATTAGAAATCTTTTAAATAATCTAACATCATCTTTCTGAGTTTCTTCAAGGTTTTCTTTTACATATATTGTATGAAGAGGTGTTCTGTCAACAGCTGATAATTTCTGAGATACTTTTTCTATTTTGTAACATGGAACGATTTCTACCAAATAATCATTGTAAAATCCTTTAAGATAGGGATGTTCCGCGTATGATTCTTCAGTATCCTTTAATATTTTTTTTGCAATAGAAATTGTTTCCTTTGCAATGGTTTCTTTAGAAAAATTTGTAGGATATAGTATAAAAAAATCTATGTCCATGTTTCCTTTTAGATAAGTATCTTTCGCGGTGGATCCAACAAGTATGACTTCAGCTGGAAGACCATGGTTTTTAACTTCTCTAATAAGCTCTTTTTTTATTTTTTCAACAGTCTTTTCTGTTTTAACACGGAAACTTGGATCAGGTTTTATTTTTCTTAGTACTTTTTGTTCAATTTCTTCATGTTTTGTCATTTTCTTGTATCATCGAAATAATGTCTTAGTATTAAAATTACTCCAATTGCTAAAATAAAACCAGCTAAAATATCTAGTATCCAATGAATCATCAAATATATTACAGAAAAGATGACAAGGATTGCGCAAGCTGTTGTAAAATAAAAATATTTTTTGTTATCTGTAAGACTTACTGTGTATGCTATAAGAATAGTCATTGCGGTGTGTAGGGAAGGAAGACAGTTGTTACATGTTGTTGTTGTGTAAAAAAAGTTTTCAACTGTTGGTATTACTGTTTCAAGAGCAGAAGACGCATTATAATATGTATATACATTTGTTATTGGGAGAAATAAGTAGAATGGTAAAGCAAAAATATAGATAAACAGTAGCCCAAAGCTTAAGTGTTTTAATGATTTTTTTTTATCAGTTAGTAGAAAATATCCTGTTGTGAACCATAAAGTGAAAGGATAAACTCCGATGTAGATAAATACTAAAAACAATACAATGTAATCATTCCAGATTTTGGAAAATGAATGAACTATATCTCCTTCTATGCTTTGTATTTGATTTGCATAATCATGGTTTATTTGCTCGGTTATTATAGGATCTATAAGATTTACTTCTATTAGATGGAAAATTACTACTGCAAAGATTATAAACAAAAAAAACTGGTTTTTTTTGAATATTTTTATTAGGTTCAGATTTTTTTGTTTGAAGAAATCTTTTGGAAAGAATATAAAAATTGATAAAACAAGAAGTATAAGGTTTAATAACCCTAAGGTTAACATCCAGAGCTCTAGTATATTTTTTTACACTCCTTAAATAATATTTTTTTTTAAAGATTTATTTTTTTCAAAGTCGAATATATAGGTCCTTTAGCTGTTAATTCACTTTTTTTTAGTTCTATAGTTTCTGCTATAGATTCTTGGAAAACATGGTTTTCATATTTATGTATGATATCTATTATTTTATCTTTATTTTTCGCTGATTTTACTCTTGCAAGAGTTAGATGTGGATGAAATTTTCTTTTTTCTTTTTTAAACCCTATCTTTGATAGTTCTTCATCGATTTCATCAGCAATATTTTTTGTTTCTCCATTATCATTGACTCCCATCCAAATGATTTTGATATAATTCTTATTTGGAAAAACACCTAAACCGTGAAGTTTTATATCATAAGGATTTTTATTTTCTGCAATTTCTTTTAGAATTTCCTCAATTTTATCAACAACTGCATGATTTGTTTGTCCAAGAAATTTAAGTGTTAAATGCATATTTTCAGGTGCTACAATCTTTAGATTTACTCGAGTTTCATTTAATTCATTTTGTATTTTTTTTATTTCTTCTGAAATCTTAAGATCTATTGATATGAATCCTCTAAAATCCAGTTTTAATCCTCCCTTTCAATTTATTTTTATGAATGCAAATCGTGTCTATTAAAAGTTCTCAATTTCTATTTTGTTAATTATTTGTTATATATTATAAATTTTGATAAGAGTTGTTAAACAATCTTTATATTTATTGAAAAATAAATTTCTTTGAAGGTGTAAAAAATCTTATGATGAAAAATAGGATTAGAGGGTTCATAGACCTAATTAGACCATTTACTTTACTTCCACCATTATTTATATCAATGTGTATAATTGCAGCAAGTTACTTTTATAACGATATTTCAGCAAATCTTTATTTGATGTTCTTTTCATTAATTCTTCCAGCAAGTCTATCATTGGCTTTAATAAATGGTGCTTCAAATATTTTAAACCAGATTACAGATATAAACTCAGATAAAATATCAAAACCATATAGACCAATACCTAAAGGTTTGATTTCTAAAAAGGAAGCGGTTATTACAACTTTTGTTTTATACTCTTTAGCAATAACATTAGCTTTTATTATAAATATTCAATTTCTTTTGATCACCTCAATTATTTTATTTTTCACAGTTACATATTCAATTCCACCTCGTTTCAAAAAACGACTTTTCATAAACCAATTTTGGATAGCTATTCCAAGAGGGCTGTTAGGTATACTTGCATCATGGAGTGTTTTTGGAAACCCGCTAAATGCTTTACCCTTAACGATTGGCTTGATTGCAATGTTTTATCTTTTAGGAGGCTCGATTACTAAAGATATCACTGATAGCGTGGCAGATAAAATAACCGGGACTAAAACACTGGTTAATACATATGGAGTAAAAAAAGCTGCTTTGATTGTGATGCCAATTATGTTTACACCATTTTTGATGATACCCTTGTTAATTAAAACGGGTGTTCTACCAGTCAGTTTTATTGGATTAACATTTTTTGCAATTCCAAGTGTTATCATTTGTTATCTTATGATAAAAAATGATGTTAGAAAAATAGGTAAACTTGAAAACACTACATCTTGGGCTTTGATGTATGTTACATATCTTTTTTTCGCTGTTTCAATTTCAACGTTGATAATAATTGATTCAACTTTGTTTCAGATATGAAACATTAAAATTTTTTTACATAAATATTCTTTTATTTTTTTTAAGAAAAATATAAAATAGGGTAATTCATTTAGTATATTGGTTAGGAATTATTTGTAGAGGGGAAGTGAATTTATAATGGAGATAGAAGGTAAAGAAGTATCAGTAGAAAATGTTGAAGTATTTTTGAATAAAAAACTTATGCTTACTATAATGGTTGTAGCAGGTTTATCTGTGATTCTTGCAGGTTTTCTTAGTTTTGTTTTCTCGGATTCTTTATGGACTCTGCTATTATCTTTAGTTTTTGCTATAACACTGGGTTTGCTTATCAATTATTTTTTGATTGTTTCGAGTAAGATTATTACCCGCGTGGATGTTAATCTTAAACTTGAAGAGAAATCTGAGGATCTTCATTCTGTTATGAAAATGGAATAAATCAAAAAAAATATATTTTTTAAATTTTTTTATCCTCCACTTATCATGTGGATTACATCTATTTTTGCATTTTCTGGTATTTTTACTTCTGAGAATTTTTTACGTGGTATTAATTCCCCGTTTATTTTTACTACCACAAGTGGAAAAGTATATTTCATTCTTTTAAGAAGTTCTTTTACTGTTTCATCTTGTTTCCAGTCTTGTTTTTTGTTGTTAACTATTATACTCACTTTTTCACCTTATCAAGTAGTATTTCAACTGCTAGATTTGCTTGCATGTTTGCAATAAGTGCTATTCTTGGAGCTGTAAGTATGTCTTTTTCTGTTGATTTTGCTTTTTTGTCATATATTATGTAGAGATTGTCAAGTTTTTTTGTTTTTATTCTTTCATTGTTTCCATAACCTGTTACTCCTGAGGCAGCGATTATTGGTGTATTAGGTAGTTTTTGTTGCATTTCTTCTATAAAAAGGGTTTTTGTTTCTGCATCATCAAGTGCTTCTATTATTAGATCTGTATTTGCAAAATGTTGTGCCATTTTATTTTTTTTGAGTTTTTCAGTAAATGTTTCTATCTTGATTTCTGGGTTTATTTTTTTTATATTTTCTTTTAATGCATCTGTTTTATTTTGGCTTATTTGATTTAAAAAAAAGTATTGTCGGTTTAGATTGGTTTTTTCTACAGTGTCATAGTCTATTAGAACAATTCTGCCTATGCCTGCTCGGGCAAGTGATACGGCTGCGTTTGATCCTAGTCCTCCGAGTCCAGCTATTCCAACTGAATATTTTTTGAGTTTTTCATAAAATTTTTCTTGTTTTACCATTTTTCCCAATATTTTTTTTGTGTTGTAGGTGGTTTTTCTCCATCTTCGTAGTTTCCACCCCATTCATTGAGTCCTTGTTTTTCGTCTTTTTTTATTTTTTCTTTTAACATTTTAAGCATTTTTTTATTATTGAATCCGAGTTTTTTCATTTTTTGTGGTGTAGGGATACCGTTTGGTGTCCATCCGCGTCTGTAGTATACTGCATCTGCAAGTTTTTGGTAGCGATCTTGTCGGTAATCATATAGTATTTTTATTTTTTCGTGTACATCCATGTTTTCTACTTCTTCTTCTGACAGTTCTAGTTTTTCTATGAGTTGTTTGTCATATCTTTCTTTTCTTGAAAGGTATTCCATTTTTGTTACAGGACCCATTGATCTGTAGGGTATCCAATCATCTTTTCTGGTTCCTCTTCCCATCCAGACGTTCATGGCTCTTTGCCAGTTGTATACTCGTTCGCTTTGTAGTATTAGTTCTTCTTTATCTACTGTCCATCCGGTTACAGCGTTTTGGTATTTTACGTAGTTGTCGACATGTCCTGGTACTTTTGCGGGTTCATCGGTTTCAGCATTATCTGCTGGTTCTACATCATTCCATGGTAGTTTACAGAGTCCATTAAGCCCAAACCAGGTTCTCCACATCGGGAAATAATGTAGTGCTTCTGCTTTGTCTGGAAACGTTGGTAGTTGATCATTTACCATATCCATGAAAATGAGCCATGCTTCATCGTGTTGTGGACCCTTAAGTGTTAAACCGTATCCTCCTTGTTGAGCAAGGGATTCCTTGGTTACATATTCTGAGTATTCTAATCCTTTGCTTTCCATTCCGCAGTCTTCTATGAGTTCAGGATCACCCCATTTGTTTTTTATTAGCCAGTCTTTGACTCTGCGTATTCCTTTCGCTGCGATTTGTATAAATTCTGCTTTGTCTCCTTTTGCTATTCTATGAAGGAATTCCATTACTGCATCAAAATTTCCGAAACAGAGTTCTAAACCATTGCATCGTTCTTTGTTAAGTATCCCGTATTCATACATTTCCATGTAGAATGCTATAGCTGTTCCAGTAGAAATTGTGTCAAGTCCATATGTGTCACAGTAAAAGTTGAATTCGAGTATCTGTAAAGGATCCCATAGACTCATATTTGCTCCGCAACCACTTGTTTCATACTCGGGTCCATCTACTGTTACTTTATGACCTTTATAAGGACCAGTCATTACTTCAAAAGCATCCACTGTTTTTGCACATGCCATAGTGCATCCATGCCAGCATCCATCAGGTATTACTTTTGTGAAAAGTTTGAAGAATTCTGGTGAATAAATTTTTGATGACTTGGGAAAACTTCCGAATCTATAGTTTTCACACGGAAGTAGATCATATTCATCCATTATTTCTATAAGATGTGTTGTTCCTACTGCTCTCATGTTACATTGATAACGATCTAAATCACGTATTTCTCTGTGTAGTTTTGTTCCCACTTCAGCTAGTGTATCTGGATCAGCAGGTTTGTTAGAAAGACCAGTTACCTCTTCTACTTTTGAAACAACTGCTTTTATTTTTTTATCACGTAGTACTGTTCCAAGGCCACCACGTCCTGCTTGTTTAAGACGTGGTACTTTTCTTCTAATATCATAAAAA
The DNA here is from genome assembly GCA_964384785.1 of uncultured Thermoplasmatales archaeon. Taxonomy (GTDB): domain Archaea; phylum Thermoplasmatota; class E2; order DHVEG-1; family DHVEG-1; genus JAZKSG01. Next base: position 8,472 of record CAYLLH010000087.1, read on the forward strand.
CTGAAATTTAAACATCCCCAGTAGCTGTTTTCAGCGGCTTTTCCAGCAGAAACAGCAGAAACTTTTTGTCTTGATTTCTCAGTGTCTTCTGAGGCATACATATATGTAAGCTGTTCAGCCAGTAGATGCGAATTGGTTTCTTCTTCTGGAGCAGTTTCAATTTTTATTTTACCTTCCTCTCCATCTATAACTATTACAACATCTTCCTTTGCTTTACCCTGTATTTCAATTGCATCAAATCCAGCGAATTTCAGATATGGACCAAAAAAACCTCCGACGTTACTATCGCAGATTATATCAGTTGAAGGAGAAACAGTAAGGCAGAGCGATTTACCTGAACCAGGGTATTGTGTGGTTCCACAAAGAGGACCCGTGGTTATTACTAACTCGTTTTCTTCGCTATCCCAACGAGTAGAATGTTTAATTGATTCCCACATTAATTTAAGACCAAAACCTCGACCACCTGTAAACAGTTTCTTCATATCTTCTGTTACATTTTTTTCTTTGATTTCACTAGTACTCAAATTTATATGTAGTGTTCTTCCAGCAAAACCTTTGTTGACTTCGCCTTTTTTGTACTTGTATTCTGCAATTGTTTTATGCTTAGATTTTAATTTATTTATATTCCAACTATGTTTTGTATTACCAGTTTCATATTTTTCAACTGGTATTTGTCCTTTAACCATCATTTATCAGCTCCAAGTTTATGATATACTACTTCTTGGATTTCATCAATTTTTTCTTCAACAAGTTCTAAAGCATTCTCTGGACATGCTCGAACGCATGCTCCACATGAAATACATTTAAAAGGTTCGATTCTTGCTTCTGATTTTCTCATTGCATTTGTTGGACAGAATCCAACACATGCCTGACATCCGATACACGTGTTTTTGTCAAGCCAGATTATTCCATTTTTTTTACGATAGAGTGCTCCGACAGGGCACATATCCAGGCATAATCCTCTTTGATCACAGACATTCATTTCAAAACCTTTATCCGTTTTTATGATTTTTATAGCAGATTTGTCTCCACCTTCTTTAGTTTTAAAATGAACCTGAGAACATGCTTTTTCACATTCAAGACATCCTTTACATTTTTCAGGATGAAATTTTAATACTTTTACAGTTTTGGTTTCTGTCATATTAGACACCATAAATTTATCCAGTTAATATTAACCAGTTTCCAACTACTGTTATCCAACAAAATAATGAAATTCCAATGGTTGTTGGATAATAGAGTGTATCACGTATTTTGATATTTGTGAATTGTTTAGCAGCAAAAATTATTGGTATTACAATGACTCCTGCAAGACCTGCTAATAGTCCTTTGGCTAGAATATTTGGTATAAAACCTATTAAGTCTTCTATGAAAAATGTTTGAACATCTACTATTGGTGTTAATATCTGAGTTACAATACTTCCACCGGTGTATAGTATGTATGCTGTTATTATGCCCATACTACCTTGGTATAGTGTGTTTTTTAATTCATGGAAATCATCAGATATGAAATACCATATAAGTTCAAAAAGTACTCCCTCCGCCATAATAGCCAGAGCTGAACAAAGATGACAACCCATGAATGGGTTAAACATTCTAAGAGATCCTGCAATTAGACCCATGCCCATCTGCATACCTGGTTGACGGTAGATCATACGGCTCATAACCATAAAAGTCATAGCGAAAAAAGCAGTCATCAAAACACCAGATGGAAGACCCATATCACCAAGTGTTGAACCAATTATTACTTCTGAAAAACCCCAAAGTGAACCGAACAATAGCATCCCAGCAACTAACTTCATTTTTTTATTCATTTTTATTATTTCACCTCAATTTTTACTACGTCTCTAACCCAAAAAGCATGAGCAGTTTCAGGAAAAAAAACACGGCTTTCTTCGGTTAAGATTCCTTTTTGCATCATACTCCAATCAACTGTTTTTTTATAACCATCTTCACCTTCGATAAGATAATTATTGCAATTATAACAGCCGTTATAGTTATCTGTTATTAATTCATCAAGTGCTATACCTGTTTTTTCTCCTTCATCAGTTTCAATGGTTTTTTCTTCAAATTTTGAAAAAAGTTCCTCAATTGAATAAGTTTCTCCATTGATTAGTATGTCTCCTTCTTCGACGACACTTGTTTGGCTTAAAGCATGGACATATAGTGTTGAAAAAATTCCTATTAAAAGTAAAACCATTGCAAAAATCGGTATAATTTTTTCCTTACCCATTGGTATCGGTGCAACAGATAATGAAGAGTCATATTTAAAAATTATGTACAAAATAATTTTTTATTAGAATAGTAGAGTTTATAAAAAAAGTTTTCATTCAAACTGTTTTTTATAGAGTTGAGTTTGTATGGAAATCAAATGTGATAAATGCGGTAAAAAATTTAGAGATATGTTTGAAACAATTGTTAGATGTGATTATGCTGAACCTGGTAAAGGTAAACCATATGAATGGCATCTTTGTATAGATTGTAGAAAAAAACTTGTTGAATGGTTTGAAAAAAATTAATAGATTTTATAGACCCTGTTTTCTAATTCTTTTAGCATGTTTTCTAAGTAGTTCCTCTTCTTTGGGCCTGTACTGGATTTTTTTAAGGATACTATATGATACTTCTGAGTCTATGTTTTTTATACGACCTGGAGATTTTTCTACATATGATTTTATAAGTTTTTTACAAAGTTTGTATTTTTCATTTGTAAACATAGGGTTTGTTGTTAGAATCGATGAGCACATATCTGCTATATCCTCTGTGGGTTGTCCTTTACGTGTTTCTTCTAAATCTACCCCCCATATTTGATCGTTGAGTATAAAATTTCTAAGATTTGAATCTCCTCTGATTATGAATTCTTCTTCATTTTTGAAATAGTTATGAAAATCATTGAACCATTCAGCGAGAAGCTCCATTAGTTTTTGTTTTTCTGAGTAACTTGTTTTTTTGTCATTTATTATATCAGAGAGGTTTTCTCCTGAGATGTAGTTCATGATGAGGATATTGTTTTTTTCATCTTTTTTATAAACGTTAGGGATGTTTAGGCCTTTTCCTTTTTCGAGTATTTGATGTTCTTTATTCATGTTTTGTTTTAAACCAGGTACAAAACATTTCAAAATTCTTGGGTTGTTTTTTATTGTTACATATGCTACTGTGTTTTTTTTGCTTTTGAAACTTTTTTGGACTATTATATCATTGTAATTATCAAGTTTTTTTAGAATTTCTTCGATATTTTTCATTTAGTCTGCAATCTTAACAACAAAAAGAAAGAAAAAAAGGTTTTGGTTGATTTTTCTATGTTTCAATTATATCTATTTCTACTACATATTTACTGGTAGTTCTTGATGAGAAAATATAGTTATCTCCAGTAAATACAATTTTTAGAGGTCCACCCGTTGATTCATTTAGATATGCTCCATCTTCTTTGAAAGCTAAAAGCATAGTACCTTGAACAATACCTGATTCATTACCAGTACTCTCATTATAAGACATAACATTGCCTTGAACCTCATCATAAGAATAATCAG
>CAYLLH010000088.1:0-3155 GCA_964384785.1 uncultured Thermoplasmatales archaeon
ATCAGTAATAAAATCGATGAAATCATACGATAGATCATTAAGAAGTAAAAAATTCTTTTTAAACTAAGTCGCCTGATTTTTTACCTGATAAAAACGTAATATCAATTCTTCCAATTTGTACGGTTTTTAATGATTCTTTTGTTATCTGATCATTCATCACCATTTCAGGTTTTTTCTCTTGTTGTTTTATCATAATATTTAGAGCTTTTTCCTTTTCATCAATATCTCCAATAAATGATACTGTTCCTTTAAACTGAGTCGTGGCATAAAGATGATCACATTTCCCTTCAACATATCCATTATCCATAAGTGCTTGACCCCAAACAACATTATTCTGTTTTAAAATATCAATCTTTTTTCCTTGCTTAGCACAATGAAAATAGAGTGAATTGTTTTTTTCATCATATCCATACGTTAAGGTTACTAGATACGGATTGTTTTCAATGCACATCGCAACGGTGACATACTTAGTAGTAGTCAAAATATCAATCAGTTCTTGCTTTGATGTAATCTCTTTTTCCTTCCGCCTCATCTCTTTCATTGATACTGCTATATGTAAAGTTTAGTTAATTCTTTCTTCAAAATAAGGATGGTTCAAGTTTTTATACATTGATTTATTAGAAAATTTATCAAATTTTGAGAAAAATTTCTAATCCCTATAAATTCCCTATATATTTTCAAAATCAATTGAATAGTATGGTGGAAGAATGAAACATGAACTGAGAAAAACATTAAACATATGCCTCATTATGATCTTATTTTTATCTCCCCTTATCACTCAAAATATCACAGCCTTACATACCTTAAAACAAAACAACAGTTGTCAACATTTCAGAAATGATTTCTTATTTGATTTGAAAGTAAAAATGTTGATGCGTGTAACCAATCATGATGCATTATCTGTTTGTATCATTAAAGATAATCAAATAATGTGGTCAAAATCTTATGGATATTCACATCCGCGTCTTTTAAGGAAAGCAACGAATAGAATAATATATGGAGTGGGATCAATCACCAAAACGATAACTGCGACTGCAATTCTTCAATTGTACGAAAAAGGATTACTTGATTTAGATGATGACATTGATACGTATTTACCCTTTGAAATTAGAAACCCTAATTTCCCAGATGTTCCCATTACAATCCGCTCATTATTAACGCATCGGTCAAGCAATCAAGATTATTATGTTATGACTAGCGAAGGACGAGATACTTTATTAAAATTATATCTAAAAAATTTCTTTTCCTGTGAAAATTCTCTTCCAGATTCATCTTTATATTGGATAAAAGAAGCCCTCATTCCCGGAGGGAAATTTTACAGCGAGGATTGCTGGTTTGATTTTCCTCCGAATAATAAAACAGCTTATTCTACCATGGGTTTTATCATTGCAACAGCTATATTAGAAAACATAACAAATCAAACAATAGAAGAATATTGTCAACAGAATATCTTTATCCCCCTAAAAATGAAGGATACCAGTTTTCATCCAACTAATTTAGACAAAGAAAGAATCGCCCGGCCATTTTTAGGTACGAGAGTTCTAAAGATTCCATTAATGCATTATGATATCGGTTGCATTTCGGGAGGAGGAGGAATACGAACAACACTTGAGGATATCTCCCATTTTCTGATAGCAAATTTGAATAATGGGCAATACAAAGATGTTAGAATATTAAACGAATCCACAATGAAAATGATGCATAATACAATTTATCCAGATGACTTATATCCAAAATATCATCCATATACCCATGGGTTTGCGTGGTTTTCAACTAAAGAATATGGTGAACGATTACTTGGTCACGGTGGAGGCGCAGTAGGTTATGATTGTATTATTGCCATGAATAAAACAACAAATACAGGCATCATCTTTTTATCGACAAAATTAGTGAGCAGGATGTTTTACAAACTTAATTATGTCCTTGCTCATGATTCACGAATTATACTGATGAGATTATTACTTGAAAAAGAAAAAGAATTATCCTAAATTTATCAAAAGAATGATTTCGAATTACAAGAGAAAAGATGGTAAAAACAAGCATTAAAAAAACAAACACCAATGTAGTCCTAAAAATTATTCATTTTAATGAATGCTATTTTCTCTATTTTTTTCACATATAGAACATTACACCAGGGGAGACGATAGCAAACATCATTGAAACAACCCACAATACTATTTGTAGTATTAACAAAAAGTTGAGATTGTTTTTACTCTTTAGTATTTTCAAAAGTTTCATCTCTCCAAAAATGCCAATAATCCCAACGATAGTGCCAATGATTCCAAAAATCAACGAAGTGATGAACGGACTCATTTGAATATAATTGGAATTCAATACAGACAGACTTAGATAGACAAATAACGGTGCACTAATAGCATCAAATAAGCTCATTACGGAATATGAAATCTCATCTTTAATATTAGATAACGTAAGCCAAAATCCAATTGAAATAAACAATAAAGAAAATAATGGTAAATAGAGACTAAAGTTCAAACTGGGCAAAAAAGTTAAAGCAAATAACAGCCACCCCGTTAGTAACATTAACATACCAACGACGACTTTTTTTTGGTTCTGCATGTGTTTACCTCACCAAAAAGAGACCATTAATTAACTTAAAACTTTCCATATAAAAAGTTATGAAAGGGGAAGGATTCAAACTCTTTTTAATATGAATTATGATTACTTTGTAAATCCTTAGGTAGAATAAAAGGAGATTGCATAATACTCTTCTTCATATTCGAAAAAACGACGGTCATTGAAAAGGTCATGGATTTTGTTTGTTTCTCTGCAAAACCCTTTAACTATCTTTTTAGTCTCCATTGCTTTTTTCAATGTTGAATAATTTTGTATATCTTGTTCGGTGATCACTATGAAATTATCTGGAATATAATCTATTTTTTGAACTTTTATAGCGCAGGTAAGTTCACCGAAATTATACAATACGAGTAATCCAAATACAGCAAGTATTAGACCTGAAATAATGATAATTGAAATTAGAGAATTATGTTTATCCATGTTTAACCATATTCATAAAAGATTAAAAAAAATTTTGTAATAAAAAATTATGCAGGGGAAGGGATTCGAACCCTTGGACCTCTGCAGGAACAGATCTTGAGTCTGTCGCCGTTGACCTAGCTTGGCTACCCCTGCTTATA
>CAYLLH010000089.1:0-2086 GCA_964384785.1 uncultured Thermoplasmatales archaeon
GTTTCTAACTTCTGCATATAATTCTATGCCTCCTAATCAACTCTTTTGTTGTCTGTTACCAGACAAGCCACCTACTTTAGTGGGTGGTAGTTGACCATCATAACACTGATACTTACCTTCCTCATATATACAGCTACCGCAACCAATAGACAGAATCTCATCTTCAGATTTCATAAAAACCAGTCTTCATCAAACTCAGATTTATGACGATGATGTCCATCACCCTGACCGATAAAACTAGCGTACTCTTCATCATCAGTCCAATGAAGACTCTCAGGTTCATCAGCCTTAAATGGTTTGCCTTCTAAAGTACCTGAAACAATAATTAATCTATTAGGATTTTTCTTAGTTCCACGATGTTCTTTTTCAGTAACCTCTAAAGTAGTAATACCATCAAGGTCAGGTTCCTGTTCAGTAGTTAAAGAAACCATTTTACCAAGAACGGCTTCATCCTCTTTGTATTTACCATCAACTTTTCCCTTTTTAGAGATATTAAACTGATTGAATTTTTTTTCATCAACATATGCATGTTCTTTCACTGTATCCCTCTTAGGAATCCATTCTTCTTTAGCATCATCATATACAAATTTCTCTTCAACTTTAGATTCCAAACCAAGAATTTTCTCAACAGAACCATCGCATTGTAAAAAATCCCCAGAATCCAACGGATTAATACATTCAACAAAATCAAACCCAGGAGGACCATCCCATTTAATATTATCAGGCATATTCTTAGGTTCCTTCAAACGGTCTTTACGGATATAGTTACAATCAACAGTTTTAGAATCATCTAAATACTTACAATGAAGCCCATACTCAAACTTTTCAGGAGGACGAGAAACATATTTTATAAACCTAACAGAATCCAACGCATGTTTATTGATTTTCTTCCAACCATCCTCCCCTTTATGCTCACAAAAAAACTTACCATCTTTACATTTACAACGAACTTCATCATCACCAGGAAAATGTTTAATAGAAAAATCAGTATGCTTCAAACCCCTACTTGCTCTATCTACAAAATCTTTAAGGTCTTTATCACCTTTAGCAACAGCATTAGCAATATCATCATAAATCTCAGATTTAACTTCAAACCTAATATTTTTCAGAAACGGTTTCAGATTAATAGAAGACATATTAAAAAAACAATTAGTATGAATATATAAATAAATTCTTAGGGAAACAAGGGATTAAACCCTAACTAAGTTTTTAGAAAAAAAATCACAACTAACATATAAACTATCATTCTCAGTAAAATTATAATCAACAACATAACTACCATACAAATTATCCTCAACACGGATAGAAGAATTATTTAAAACAAAATAAATAAAATCAGAAGAAAAACCATTTACCTTAACAAAACCAGTACCATCATCCTCCAACAAAACTCTGACATCCTTACCCTTCCAATGACCAACCAAAAGAGAATCAACATCAACACAGCCATACCTCTGCCTCTCAACACATCCACCAAACAAACACAAAAAAAACAAAACAAACACAACACCAACAACTACAAATCTAATACCATTCACCACCCAAACATCAAAGAATCAAGAAAACAAATCAGTCAATTTCTACAGACATCCAAAGCAAAAGACATAGTCACCATTCATTAGGAGGGATGGGATGCACTCTAACAAAAAATATAGACTATCGCCTTAGATGTAAACTGCAATCAACTAATCTGCTCCTCATCCTTCACAAAAATAAATAACACAAAACAGAATAAAAACTTTTTGTAAAAAAACAAAATTATTTTTTTCTAAAAATCTTATCCAACTCACTAGCCTTCTGAACAACAGCGACCTCATCATCACTTAACCTAAAATGCACCTGCGGAGCTGAATTAATACCCGTCTTATCAACCAACTCCTTATCAGCACGTTCCTTATGATAATCTACACCAAGTTCATCAAGTTTCCTCTCCATATTAGTACAATGACCACAACCATTCAACTCATAAAAAACAATATCGCATTTACCAGAATCAATACACTTCTTTATCTCACGTTCAGTAGAATCCATCATATTAAAAATATAGAGAAAAGTGTTTATTATTTTTTCTATTTCTTTTTCCAGT
>CAYLLH010000090.1:0-18594 GCA_964384785.1 uncultured Thermoplasmatales archaeon
CCAAAGTTTCAATCAAACTTTGGTAAATCTTTTTGTAAACTTGTTAAAAAAGATACTAATTTTACTGCTAAAATGGATGAATTAGGAACCATTGTTTGGGAGAACTGTGACGGAAAAACAACAGTAGAAGAAATCCTTAAGAGACTAAAAAAAGAGTTCCCTGATGAAGAAAAACTCGATGAAAGATTATACATATTTTTGTATCAGATGAACAAACTTGATTACATCGAATACTAAAAAAAACAAATTTTTTATTTTTTTTCTAAAAATGCTTTTTTAACAATCAAATAACCATTGTCTCTATTCCAAACTTTTTCACTTTTATCAATAACGATTTTTTTTTCAAATAATGGACTATCCAGTACTAATGTTTCAAATTCTCCACCCTCGCCAGCTGTATTAATCATGTATTTTTCTTCTATTTTTTTAAGATCATTGATAGAATTATTATCTATTTTCCTTCCAAGCCAACTTTCTTCTAAACCTTCAGCGAAAACACCAATAATAATTACCTCAAAACCCTTTTTTACTATGTCTTTAAGGAGAATATCTTGTTTTTTATGCCATAGAGGTGTAAAACTTTCCAGTTCAAGCTCATCGCAAATTTTTTTGATTCTACTTTTTTGATAAGTTGAAGCGATAGTTCCACTTACTACACCATCAACATTTAACTTAAGAAGAGCATTTTTTAAATCTTTTAGTTCTTTTTCTTTTTCTCCTCTTGTTTTCTTGATAGTTAAAGGAATATTCATAGCTTCAGCTTGAAGTTTAGTCATATGAATATTTACAGTGTGAAACATCCATGAATCTTTTTTCTCAGAAAACATTGATAAAAAATTGGTGACATTCAAACCTTTTTTTTCTGCTAAATAGGTTGCATAAACTGAATCTTTACCGCCTGATAACAGTGATACTACATTCATCTTGATTTTTCCTAAAAACAAGTATAAGGTTTAACATTAAAAAAGTCATTACACAGTTTATTAAATGAAAAAATATGACTTAATTGATCACACGGCTGATGTTGGAATTAGAGCCTACGGAAAAAATATATCAGAAGCTTTTGAAAATGCTGCCAAAGGAATGTTTGACATAATAACAGATAACTCTGAAATTGAGTCCAAAGGAGAATACAAAATTGATCTTGAAGCAGATGATCTTGAACAATTACTAGTTGATTGGCTTTCTGAACTACTTTTTATTTTTGAAACAGAACAAATAGTATTAGGTAATTTCAATGTAGAACTTGACCTTAAAAGTAGTTCTCTTCAAGCTAAAGTCTATGGTGAAGAATTTGATACATCAAAACATAAAATTGGTGCTGAAATCAAAGCTGTGACGTATCATATGCTTGAAGTAAAAACAGAAAAACCATATCATGTTCAAGTTTTGTTTGATATCTAAGAAACTTATCATGAATTTTTATAACATATATATATTAAACTTTTAACACATGAATAATAAAAAATGTAATCCAAAAATAGTTGATAACCGGTTATTAAAATGCATATTACTCTTGGCTGGGGTGATATCTCTCATTCTAGGGATAATTGGTATTATACTACCCTTACTTCCAACAACTCCTTTTCTCTTACTTTCAGCAGCATGTTTTGCACGTAGCTCAAAAAAATGTTACAACTGGCTGATGAACAATAAATGGTTTGGAGAATATATAAAAAATTATCATGAAGGCAAGGGAATACCTCTTAAGATCAAAATCTATGCGATTTCTCTTTTATGGGTAACAATACTTGCGTCAATAATTTTTTTTATAGGTTCTTTATGGATTAGATTACTTTTGTTATTAATAGCATTTTTTGTAACAATTCATATTTTGAAAATTAAAACCTTCAGATAAAAAATTTCCATGGATTTGAATACTTTCAATCACCCTATATTGTGATATAAATATCAAAAAAAGCTTTACTATTTTTACCCTTTAAATTAAAACCGGACGGATTTCTTCCTAATAAAATCAAGATAATGTTCGATCCCTGTATTATTTTTTTCTCCTCCCTTTGGAGAAACCTTTCGGTCCGTCCGGTTCTTTCCTCACCCCTCTACTTTTTTTCTTTTTTTTCCAAAATACACATAAAACAAAAATTGTTACCAACTTGATGATATGAGTTCAAATAGTTGGTTTAAAAAATCTATAGTTTATCATATTCTTATTGATCGATTCGCAGGTTTTCCATCTCGTGAGAATTGGAAGAAACCAGATTTTCTTGGTGGAAACCTTAAGGGTATAGAGCAAAAACTTCATTATCTGAAAAACCTTGGTGTGAATACTCTTTGGATTTCACCATTCTATGAAACTAGTGCTTATCATGGTTATCATGTGACAGATTTTTATGAGGTGGATCCTCATTTTGGTACTAAGAAAGATTTGCAGGATTTAGTTGATCGTGTTCATGATATGAATATGCGTATTATAGCTGATTTTGTTCCTAATCATGTTTCAAAGATTCATCCTTTTTTTAAAGATGCTCAAGAAAAAAAGGATAGTGTTTATCGTGATTGGTTTTATTTTAAACGTTGGCCTGATAAATATTTGTGTTTTTTAAGTGTTAAAGATCTACCAAAACTTAACCTTGAAAACTCTGAAGCTCGAGAACATGTTATTAATGCTGCTAAGCAATGGCTTTCTATGGGTTTTGATGGTTTCCGACTTGATCATTGTATAGGCCCATCACACAAGTTTTGGAAAATTTTTAGAGAAGAAGTAAAAACTGAGAAACCTGAATGTGTTCTTATTGGGGAGGCTTGGATGAAGGGAATAAAATTTTCTGAACTACGAACTATTAATATTCGTTGGAAGTTTTTCAAATGGTTGTTTGGAGCAGCACCTGAAAGTCTTTTTAAGGAATATATTGATGAGCTGGATGGTGTTTTGGATTTTAAAATTCAGGAGATACTACGTGATAAAGTTGCGAGAAATTTTATTGATGAAAAAGATGTTAAACAAAAAATAAATGATCATTATAGTAGATATCCGGAGGATTATTTTTTACCGAGTTTTCTTGATAATCATGATATGGATCGTTTTCTTTTTGAATCACAAAATGATAAAAACCGGTTAAAAAAAGCAGCTGAGATACAGTTTTCTATGCCGCAGCCACCTATAATATATTATGGTACAGAGATTGGTATGAGTCAAAACAAATCTGTCTGGGAAACAGTGGATCATGGCGATATTCAGGCGCGTCAACCAATGCAATGGAGTAAAGACTATGATGAAATATTTGATTTTTTTCAAGAACTAATCAAAAAAAGAAAAACAGATATGGATTCTACATAACACTTAAATGTTATTTCTGTGTTTGACTGTTAATAAATTTAAGGTGTTAAAAATAATGGCTGAAAATAAAATTACTGAAGATATGAATATACGTGAAGTTCTTGAGAAACATCCTGAGGTTGTACCTGTTTTTCAAAAGTACAATATGGGATGTGTTGGTTGCATTGCTGCTAGTTTTGAAAAAATAAAGGATATAACAGCAGTTCATGGAATTGATGTAAAAACTTTTGTTAAAGATCTTAATAATGTAGTTCAAAAATAAATAATTATTTTTTTTTCTTATTTTCTAATACTTTATTATTTTTTTTTAACAGTTTGATCCTGTTATGTTATTTTAATTACAAAAACTTTATATATATTAATTTCAATATAAAATTGCTTTCTTTTAGAAAGCAGGTGATATAGATGAAGAAGAATGCAATAGTAGTAATTAGTCTATTTGCTACTATGCTTTTTGTATCGATGCCTATGGCGTCAAGCATAGAAGCAGAAGGATTAACTCAGGAAACAGATAAACCTAAACCTCAAGGTATTTTTGGAGATATATGCAGAGATGCATCAGACTCCTTAGGTGATTTGAACAATAAATTAAGAGAACTTTTAGATGATCCAAATGAGGCAAATGTTCTGACAGCTTACATTATGTTTATAATCATGGGAATTCCTCTCTGTTGGATAATACTAATTGCTTGCCCGATAGCCGCATTGAATCCTTTCAATGATTATCAATGTAGCTTATGTTCTTAAAGAATGATAAAAAAGGTGATATAGAATGAAAAAGAAATCAATACTAATTTACAGTATATTTGCTGTAATATTGATGTTATCCATGCCGATGGTATCAAATGTACAAGCAGAAAAAGTAAAAAATAATATAGAAATAAAAAAAATAGTTGAAGCTATAGATAAACAAGATATAAAATCTACAGAAACGTCTTCAAATATTTTTGTAGAAAATATTGAAAAATTTTTTGATGATTCTGATGATGTAAAACCTTGTGGTCCATTTTCTGATATAATTAAGGAGATTATCAATCTTATTCAGGCGATTATACAAAAAATAGGCGATATTATTTATGATGGTCTATATGGATTGATTGTAGCAGGTATCCTAGCTTTAGGGTGGATTGTTTTATGTATTATTGTAATAGTCTTAGTGATAATAGACTTCCTTCTAAGCATACCATATAATATATTAGTCTTTATTAGAGATATATTACAAAATATACTGGATAATCTACCAGGTTTACTATAGATATAAAAATTAATTAAAACTCTCTTTCTTTTTTTATATTTTTATTTTTGTGGTTACAAGTTCGCCGTGTTTTATTCCTTTTAATGCTTTGATGTTATCTGATAGTTTCTGTATGTTTTTGTTTTTTCCCTTCAGTACTAGTACTTCTAGGCAGTTGTTGTGATCTATGTGTATGTGTGTTGTGGATAGTATTTCTGTTGTGTGGTCGTGTTGTATGTTTAGTAGTTTTTTTGTTAGATTCCCGGTGTGGTGATCATATATCATGGTTAATGTTCCCATTATTTTTTCTTCTGGTTGGTGTGTTTGTTTTTCTATTAGGTCTTTTCTTATTAGGTCTCTTATTGCTTCGCTTCTGTTGTTGTATCCTTCTTTTTTGATTTTTTTATCGAATTTTTTTAATAGTTCTGGTTCTGCTGATACTCCAAATCTTGTGATTTTTTCTGACATTGGTGCCACGTTTTACAGGTAAGCGTGTTACTAATTTAAAGTTTTTGTTACCGAAAATATTTTAATAGAATTCCGCATTCTGCGTGCTACGAAAACAAAAAAATTAACACATAAAGGAGATAAAAAAAAATGAAAAGAAAACAAAAAATGATTGAAATAGCCTTATTACTTGGATTATTTTTAATGATAGCTATGCCTTTCAATGTTACTGCTGATGAATCTGAAGACACAATAAATATTGTTTGTACAAATTCAATTCTTGCGGATTTTGCAGAAAATATTGCCCCAGAAGAAAGCACATCTATCGATTACATTATGCCCGCAGGAGCATGCCCTGCTCACTTTGATACATCACCAAGTGATGTAAACAAAATCATTGGAGCAGATATCATAATCTCACTTGGATGGGAACCATGGCTTGAAGATTTAATAACAAAATCAGAAAACCAAGACTATAATCAAATAATATGTTCTAAACTTGGAGAATGGAACATACCAACAGCCGCGATCAAGTATGTACAAAAAATAAAAACTGGTCTAAAAGAATCAATACCACATTATAATTCAACTATAGAACAAAATGCAAATAATTACATCCAAAAAATAAATTCTACTGCTGAAAAACTCAAACAACAAATCGAAACAGAAGGCCTACAAAATAGAAAAGTGGTTTGTATTGAATGGTATAAAGATTTCCTTAAATATTTTGGTTTAGAAGTTTCATATTATTATGGAACACCAGAAGGATTATCTGTACAGGATGAACTAAAAGTAATAGAGGCTGCTTCAAAAAAAGATGTAACTGCAGTCATTGATAACCTTCAAAGCGGTACAGAATTTGGTGCAAAAATCGCATCAGAAACAGGTAAAACCCATGTTATCCTTTCAAACTTTCCAAACGCTGTCCCAGGAACAGACTCATATCTAAAAACCATCCAATATAACATTAATCAGACAATCGATGGAATACAAACATATGATTACAAACAAGGCGATATCCAAAAACTTGAATCGCAAATAGAAGAAATACAGTTGCAAAGAAATGCATCTTTTTCAATAATTGGAATTCTTGCAGTTTTAGCAGCAATAATCTTTCTGATGTACAAAAGAAAATAAAAAAAATTGGTGAAAGCTATTATGGATAAAACATTAAAAAAAATCGAATCATTCCATGGTCATCTAGGTCCTTATGCAGTTATAGGATATCGTATGGGACAGATTGCTTGTAGAAAACTAAACAATGATCCTTTTTCAAAAAATGCAGAAGTAATGACCGGGACAAATCCTCCAATTTCATGTATAGTAGATGGAGTTCAACTAGGATCAGGTTGTACTCTTGGTAAAGGAAACATAACTATATCTAACAAAAAACAACCCATAGCAGTTTTTAAAGACAAAAATGGTAAACAAATAACGATAACACTAAAAAAACAAGTACATGAAGAAATAGACAGTACTGTTACAGATGAAAACATAATAGAATACTCTAAAAAAATCTATAAAAAACCAGAAGAGGAACTCTTTGAAATAAGATGAAAGAAAAAAATAATATTATCGATTTAAAAAATATTTCAACTATATATGAAGGAGAAAGAATACCTGTAATAAAAAACATAGATATGCAGGTTAAACCTGGTGAGTTCTTATCAATAATCGGCCCAAATGGCTCTGGTAAAACAACTCTTCTCGAAACAATAAATGGAATTCTGGATTGCAAAGAAGGAGAAGGTTTTGTTCTCGGCAAAAAAATAACCAAAAATAAAACATGGATTCGAAAACATATCGGTTATGTTATTCAAAATTTTGAAATGGATCCCTTGGCTCCTTTTCTTTGTAAAGATATCGTGATGTCGGGAAGATCCGGAAAAATAGGATTATTTCGTTTCACCCGTAAAAAAGATTGGGAAAAAGTCTGGGAAAGTATGAGCCTTGTAGGAATGATAGATTTTGCAAAAAGACCAATTGGAAAACTCTCTGGTGGAGAGTTCCAGAAAATCCTGCTTGCTCGTGCTCTTGCTCAAGAACCAGAAATACTTCTACTTGATGAACCACTTTCAAACTTGGATTTTTCAGCTAGAAAACAAATGGAGATTCTTCTAAATCGTGTTCACGAAAAAGAAGGAATAACGATTGTAATGGTATCTCATGATCTTACAAATGTACCGACAAATTGTGGGCGAGTAATTGTTCTTGATAAAGGACAAATTATTATGGATGATAAAAAAGAAAAAATCCTTCATTCTGACAATATCGACAAGATTTTCAACAATAATAAAAAACAAGGAGGATAAATTTTTTTTATGATGGATATCCCTCTGTCTTTTCTAATTCCTTCTATTCTTGGTGCAGTCCTTGCAGGTTTTGTATGTTCAACTATGGGTAATTTTGTTGTTCGAATGAATCTTTCAAGTATAGGTTACTGTATGAGCCATGCAGCTTTTGCAGGTGCAGCATTTGGAATACTAATCGCTGTTGATCCAATGATAACAGCTGTAATTTTTGCGATAATAACAGCTATGGTTCTTGGTCCATTAGCTGAAAAAGCAAAACTAGAAAGCAATGTTGTAATAGGTTTTATGTTTTCATTTATGATAGCTCTTGCTTTTATTTTTCTATATGCAAAACCAGGGGAAGCAGCTACTGGAAAAGCACTTAGTATCTTATGGGGTAGTTTGTTTTCCGTGGATTTTAATGATGTATTACTCCTTGGATTTCTATCATTTATACTATTAGTTTTTATAACAGTATTTTACAAAGAACTTCTTGCAGTAATGTTTAACCGTAAAATGGCAGAATCAGCTGGGATTAACACCCGAATTTTTTATTTTGCCGTGCTATTTTTCACGGGTTTTGCAGTAGCATTATCGTTAAAATTAGTTGGAGGAATTCTAGTTTTCGCTCTAATAATAAACCCTACTAGCACCTCTTATCAGTTTTTTTATGATTTCAAAAAAATAATGATTTTTTCCCCAATATTTGGAGTAATTAGTTGTCTAGCTGGTTTCTTATTATCTTCCTCTTTTGATATGCCGATTGGTGCATCAATAGTTATAATCTCTTCTCTTATGTTTGCATTGGCTATTGTATTATCCCCTAAACGTAAAAAAGGAAGTATTTTTCAAAAAAAGATAAAAAAATAAATTGTTTTTTTATTCTTCTTGTTCCTCAGTTGTGTTTTCTGTTTCTTCTGAGCATTCTTCATTATTTTCCTCATCTTCACCGTTGCTTATCACTTGTGAAACTGAAACAACTTTATCACTTTCGTTTAAACGCATAATGCGAACGCCCATAGTATTTCTTCCTTGTTTACGGATGCTTTCAACAGGTATTCTTACAACCATTCCTTCTTTACTGGTAAGCATTATTTCGTCTTCATCCTCAAGTTCACGTACCCATATGACTTTTCCGTTTCTTTCATTTGTTACAATAGTTCGTACTCCTTTACTTCCACGGTGTGTTTTACGGTATTCACTTATATCTGTTCTTTTACCATAACCGTTTTCTGTGATAGTAAGAAGTGCTCCTTCTTCATCAACCACAGCCATAGATACAACCTTGTCGCTTTCTTTCATTCGTATACCTATCACTCCACGGGTCACCCGGCCCATAGATCTTACCTCACTCTCCTCAAAACGACAGGCTTGACCATTAGCTGTTGCTATCATTATGGTTTGGTTTCCATCACTAATACGAGTGCTTATCAGTTCATCTCCTTCATCAAGCCGTATTGCTCTTATACCATTAACACGGATGTTACTATACTTTGAAAGCTTGGTTTTTTTGATATAGCCTTTTTTGGTTGAAAAAACAAGGAAGTGTTCATCATCAAACTCATGTATTGGTATAGCCGTTTCCACATACTCTCCTTCCTCTAGACGAGGTAGAAGATTAATAATAGCTTTACCTTTGCTATGACGTCCGCCTTCAGGAATCTTGTATCCTTTAAGCCAGAAACATTTACCATGATTAGTAAAAAACATGATGTAATCATGAGTACTTGTGATAAACGCATCAACTACGACATCCTCATCTTTGGTTTTCATACCAATAAGTCCTTTTCCACCACGATGCTGAGTGCGATATGTTTCACATGGTATACGTTTAATATATCCACTATCGGTAATCGTGATCATTACATCTTGTTCAGGGATTAAATCCTCGATTTCAACTGTTATTTCTCCTTCTTGGATTTCTGTTCTTCTTTCATCTCCAAAATTATCTTTAATTTCAAGAAGTTCTTTTTTGATTAAATCAAGAATATTTTGTTTATCACTAAGAAGTTCTTCAAGTTCCTCTATTAGTGTCTTTGTTTCCTCGTAATCCTGTTTAACTTTTTCAATTTCCATCCCTGTTAGTCTCTGTAGTCGCATAGCAAGAATAGCTTTAGCTTGTTCCTCAGATAGTTCAAAATCTTTCATCAAACGTTCTTTTGCTTCATCTACTTCTTTACTACCACGAATCGTTTTTATTATCGCATCAAGATTATCAAGAGCGATTATGTATCCTTCAAGGATATGGAGTTTATCACGTGCTTTTCCAAGATCATATTTGGTTCTACGGGTAATCACTGAAATTCGATATTCAATAAAATGAGTTATTAGTTCTTTAAGAGTCAGAGTTTTTGGTTCTCCATCAACAATTGCAAGATTATTTATACCAAAAGTTGTCTGCATATCTGTATGTTTGAAGAGCTGTGATAAAACAACGTCTTCAATTGCGTCACGTTTAAGAAGTATAACTACTCGCATACCTTCTCTATCTGATTCATCACGAAGATCTCTTATACCTTCAACTTTTTTGTTTTTAACAAGATTTGCTATACTCTGCAGAAGTTTTGCTTTATTTACTTGATACGGAAGCTCAGTTATTATTATTCTTTTGTTATTTTCCTTTTCTTCAATATGAGTTTTAGCACGAACTCTGATGAGACCTTTTCCTTCAGAATATGCCTGTAAGATTCCACCTTTCCCGTGGATAATTCCTCCCGTTGGAAAATCAGGACCAGTTATAGTATCCATAAGTTCAACAGTATCAATTCCAGGATTATCAATAACTTTAATAGTTCCATCAATAACCTCATTTATATTATGCGGAGCCATGTTTGTTGCCATGCCAACAGCAATACCTGATGATCCATTTATCAAAAGATTAGGAAGAACTGAAGGTAGCATAACAGGTTCTTTAAGACTACCATCAAAATTATCAATCCAGTCAACTGTATCCTTGTCAAGATCTTGAAGCATATATTGAGTGATTTTTGCCATACGGGCTTCCGAATAACGCATCGCAGCCGCGGAATCCCCATCAATTGATCCAAAATTTCCTTGACCATCAACAAGAGGATAACGAAGTGAAAAATCTTGAGCCATACGAACCATAGAATCATATACTGCCTGATCGCCATGAGGATGATATTTACCAAGACAATTATGTGAAATCATTCCGTTTGCTACAAATTCGTGCTTATTTCCCACCTGAATATCATATGTCTCTTGCGCATCAATTTTTTCAACTGATGAAACTTTCAAAAAAGTAATCTTGTTTTTAATTAGGTCCTCAATAAATTTATTAAGATCTGAACCAATCCTTTCAAGTTTATCTTTAATCCCCCATTGTTTGATTTGTGTTAAATGCAAAGATTTTTCTTTCAAATCATTTGAATATCTAATTTTACATCCATCAGGATACTGAATTCCACTTCTAAATTTTTCTTTATTTATATCTTCATACCATCCGCCACCAAGATGAAATTCGCTTAATTCTCCAAAGATTTTTTTATCAGCATAGGGTACAACATCATATTGACACCATGCTTTTCTTTCTGTTACATCCTCTGCTTTAATTTTTTTTGCAAGCATTTTTTTTCTTGAATCAATCAAATTTAGATTAGAAGATAATTCAACTGCATTACTTCCATGTATCTCTAAGTAAAAAAATGGATGGTGATCAAATATCCTTCTTTCATCTAAATAATGTTCTCCAAGTCTATTTCTACTGTTTTTTGAGCAAAAGATTCCATGATGGTGAAGTAAAACCATTAATTGATCAATCATTTCTTCAGAGATTGAACCATAATGAATAGAGTTTCTGTTCTTATGTATTGATCCATCTCCATCTATTAACCCTGAAACAAAAGAATATACTACTTTTTCAGGAGAATTAAAAATCTGCTGAGGTATCTTTTTAGTCAAAGCGTTTACTTTTTTAAGATCAAAATTTTTTACAAAAAAATCATTAATTTTTCTCCTGTTAATTCTAACAGAATAAATACATTTTTTCTTTCTTGACTCTAGTTTATATTCTTTTTTCTCAATTGATGGTTTGTAATTAAATTCTTTATCTATTAAACTAACAACTTTTTCTGCGATTTCCCTACTTGCACCATCATAAAAACAGATTCTTGGGTGTTTCTTAGAAGAATAATCTTCTGAAATCCATCCATCTGATAGAAAGATACCTAATAGATATCCTATATTTTTGTTTAGATATTTATCTACTTTTTCATATTTATCTATTTTTAATGATTTCTTTAAATTTGGATAGTCATATCTTACAACAATAAAATCTTTTTTTTTCAGATCCTTTGCTTCTTTCCATTGAAATCTAAAATCTTTTGTTAAAACCTTAAATTTTTGAGATTTTGTAACTTTATTTTTCATGCCATTTTCTAAAGTGACCTTTATAAGTTCACGTTTTGGCATGACATATAATTCATTGACTTTTTCAATTCCATCCTGTGTATAGACTTTTTCTCCTTTTTTTATATCAGTTATAGGTTTTAACCCCTCTTTAGTTAGAATCATTGTATCTTTGGTAAAACATTCACCAACGACACGTGCTGACTTTTTATGTGGTTTGTTATAAGTTAGACCCATATCATTCATAGCATACAATATACGTCTGTGAACTGGTTTTAACCCATCTCGAACATCTGGTAAGGCACGGCTCATAATAACACTCATAGAGTAATCCATGAATGCACGTTTCATTTCTGATTCAAGGGTTTTTGTTTGTTCTTTTTTTGGAAATTCTTCATCTGTCATAATAAAATCACCTTAAATATCCAGGTTTTCAACCTCTTTTGCATGGTTTTCAATAAATTCTCTGCGGGGTTCCACTTTATCACCCATAAGCATTGTGAATAGTTCATCTGCTTCAACTGCATCTTCAACTGTGACTTGTGCTGTTAGTCTATTCTCTGGATCCATTGTTGTCTCCCAAAGCTGCTTCGGATTCATCTCACCAAGACCTTTGTATCTCTGAAGACTGATTCCTCTTTCACCCATCTCTCCAATTACTTTTGTTTTTTCTCTTTCCGTATAGGCATATTCAACTTTCTTACCTCTACTTATTTTGTAAAGAGGGGGTTGAGCGATATACAAATATCCTTCTTCAACTAATGCTCTCATATATCTAAAAAAGAATGTTAGTAGAAGAATTCTGATGTGTTCACCATCTACATCTGCATCAGTCATAATGATGATTTTGTGATATCGGGCTTTTTCAAGTTCAAATTCTTCACCGATACCTGTGCCTATTGCAGTGATAAGAGCAAGAATTTCATTGTTTTTTAGGATTTTATCCATACGCGCTTTTTCAACATTAAGTATCTTACCACGCAGTGGTAGTATCGCCTGAAATTCTCTGTTTCTACCTTGTTTGCTAGACCCTCCAGCTGAATCACCCTCCACAATATATAATTCTGTTTTGCTTGGGTCTCTTGAGCTACAATCAGCAAGTTTCCCTGGGAGTGCAGTTGATTCAAGAAGTCCTTTTCTTCTCGTAAGTTCCCTTGCTTTTCGTGCAGCCATCCTAGCTTTGCTGGCATTTATACATTTTTGTAATATTGTTTTAGCAACAGTTGGTGTTTCTTCAAAATATTCACTTAGTTTTTGGTTGGTAAGACTTTCTACAATACCTCTTACTTCTGAGTTACCAAGCTTGGTTTTGGTTTGTCCCTCAAACTGAGGACTTCGAACTTTACAGGAAACAACTGCTGTTATTCCTTCACGACAATCCTCGCCGCTTAAACTAAAATCTTTACTTTCAAATAAATCATTTTCTTTACCATATTTGTTCATCACACGAGTCAAAGCTGCTCTAAAACCAGAAAGATGAGTACCACCCTCATGGGTGTTAATGTTGTTTGCAAATGTGTGTATGTTTTCTGTATAACCATCAGTATATTGTATAGCTATTTCAACTTCTGCGTTTTCTTCCTCTGATGATAAAAATATAGGATCGGGATGTAAAGGATCTTTATTACGATTAATAAATTGAACAAATTCTTTGACTCCGCCATCATACTTGTAGCTATCAGTTCTACCAGTAGCTTCTTCAACAAGATTGATTTTCAGACCAGCATTTAGAAAAGCAAGTTCTCTTAATCGCTTTGAAATAGTTTCATATTTATAATCAATGGTTTCAAAAATCTCAGGATCAGGTTTAAAAATAATACTTGTACCATCATGATCGGATTTCCCAATTTCTTTAAGAGGAGCTACAGTGTTACCATGATCATATTCTTGATAGTATTCTTTGCCGTCACGACGAACCTTTACTTTTAACCATTCACTTAGACCATTAACACAAGACACACCAACTCCATGAAGACCTCCAGAAACCTTATATGCTTGAGTATCAAACTTACCACCAGCATGCAATGTAGTCATAATAAGCTCCACACCAGGTTTATTATACTTCTTATGAATCTTAACAGGGATACCACGACCATCATCTTCAACAGTCACAGAACCATCCTTATTCAAACTAACATCAATCTTGGATGCATAACCGGCTAGAGCCTCATCAATACTATTATCAACTACTTCATAAACAAGATGATGAAGTCCTCGCTCGTCAGTACTACCAATGTACATAGCAGGATTTTGTTTAACAGCTGCAAGACCCTCTAAAACCTGAATAGAGTCAGTGTCATATGCACTATCTTCCATGTTTTTTTCTTCACTCATAACCAATTCACTTCTTTACAAAATTTACACTAAATCATCAAACTTTTTTCATCCCATCGCCAAGGGGGCATTTCAACGTTTTTTCATATGGAGTAAAGGCTAATAAATGTTGCTATAATTATTTATATATAAAAAAAGAATTTTTTACCATTATTTTTATCAATATTTATTAACAAACATTAAAAAACAAAAGATGTTACACTTCTTAAAAAAAAATGGTGAGGCAAAGAAAACATGAAATTTTTATCAAAAAAAACTCTAATCATCGGATTGTTTTTCTCATTAACATTGTTTTTAGCTGTAAATACAGTTTCTGCAGATCCTACAGCAGATAAATATGCACCAATTTTTTATTTTGAAGGTGAAGAAACATGTTACCCTGTTGATGCATCTTATCATTTTGATAATTCTGAATTGAAACGAGTAACCGAGAATGGAGCAGAGATAGTTATGGAGGGAAATTACTCGGTTAATACTTCTACAGATCTATTTTATGATAACACTCATGGAACAATAGGTAATGATGGAGTAATAAAGCATTATCAAAGTGTTGAAAAAACATATGGTTACACTGTATACTACCGAGTTAAAAATGAAGATGGAAACCAGATTATACAGTATTGGATGTTTTATGCTTTTAACAAAGGTGAGCTTAATCAGCATGAAGGCGACTGGGAGATGGTACAAGTCGTTGTGCCCAACAGTGGTTCTAAATGGGTGGGTTATAGTCAGCATCATAGTGGACAACGAGCAAACTGGGATATGGTAGAAAAAGATGGAGATCACATCAAAGTATATGTTGCTCGTGGTTCACATGCAAACTATCTACGATCTTTTTCTGGTAAACTAGGCGTTTCAGCAGATATAGTGGGCGATAACGGAAAAATATTAGAACCGAACGACTACCAGTTGAAACCTCTTGATGAACAGGATTGGATTGATTTTGAAGGTAGATGGGGTGAAGTTGGAGAAGACTCAGAGGATGCAATATCTGGTATGTTTTTAGGCAAAATTGGTCCTCAGGGTCCAAAATTCCGAGAGGACGGTCAGATGTATGATAGTCCCTCTTCATGGGGTCAAAGCCTTTCAGAGGTAAGCTCTATGTTTCTCATGTTTGAATGGCTTGTTTATAATTTTGTAACAATATTCCTTCTAATGACAGGGCTTATTCTTCTAGTGACTTTGTTTTTCATTTATCGACGACATAAAAGATATGGTCTTGGACCAAGAATTTGTTCAATATTTTACATTGATGGTTTAAATTTGAAAAGCATTGGAAATATTCTATGTATAATAGCAATTATTGTAGCAGTTGTTGGATTGTTTCTTCAATGGTATGGTGTATCCTATGAGTTTTACTCGGAAAATAAGGATACCGGTCTTAGCTCTTTGGAAACAATGGGGATGCAGGAGTTATTGACCATAGATGGACTTAATGGCCTGCAGGTTACAATACCTGGGGAAAGTGGACCTATGCCTATGATGTCGTTAGTACTTCCTTTTTCTTTATTTCTTGGTATAGGTTTAGCGTTTTTATTTTTAAAAGCAGTAGGTATCAGCCGTAGCAGAAAACTTGGTGGAAAATATATTTTTAGAGGAGTAAGAATAATGATACCTGTGATATTGATTATTATTGCAATAATTTCACTTGGAGCTCTTATTCCAGAAAGTGTTGCAGATGATCAAAACACTGAAAACTATGGAACTGATATAATCCAATCAATAACCAGTTCACCGTTTGGCGGCTCTGAAAAAATAGATATATCTCAAGAAAACTTCACAGGTTATTTTTCACTTACCTGGGGTTTAAGAAAAGGAGGTCTTATGCTTTTATTATCAGGTTTTATTTTTATTGCCGCTGGTATCTGCATGTATATTTCTAACACTGTCTTTTTTGAACCAAAAAGTCCATATGAAAGAAAATTGAAGAAAGATAAAAAAACACCTCCTCCACCTCCTCAAAACAATGCTCCGATGCCACCATCTCCACAACAAAATCAGTCTCAGCAAACGCCACCTCCTCCGCCTCCACCAGAAAACCAACCACCTCAGCCAACAAACCAGCAAAACATGCCTCCCCCTCCTCCGCCACCTTTAGAAGAACAAAAACAGGAAACTAAAACTGATGATGAACCAGGTTTCTGTACAAACTGTGGAACTAAACTAGAAAAAGATTCAATTTTTTGTCCTGAATGCGGAAAAAAGATTAAAGAAGACTAAATCTCATCTTTTTTTTAATTTTTTTTTGAAAAAAACTAATAAACCATTCAGATGTTTAAGATGAAAATAGAATCAAAATTTTTCGGGGTTTTTTGATTTTTATGATAATAAATGCAGATCTTCATATTCATTCTCGTTTCGCAGGTGCCACAAGCGACCGTATGACTATTGAGAATCTCTCTAAGTCTGCTCCAGGTAAAGGACTAGATGTTATGGGTACGGGTGATTGTCTTCATCCTGGTTGGATTAAGGAAATAAAAAACTGTGACCTTGTTGATGAGGGTACTTATGAGTTGAATGGTACTCGTTTTGTTTTAACTACTGAGGTTGAAGCAATTAAACGCGTTCATCATCTTTTGTTTTTTCCAAGTATATCAACTGTTGAAGATTTCAAAGAAAGAGTTCAAAATCGTTCTAAAAACCTTGAAAAAGATGGTCGAGCTAATATCAAAATAGATGGTGAAGAGTTAGCAGATATAGCAAAAGATTTAGGTGCTCTTATTGGACCTGCTCATGCTTTTACTCCTTGGACAGCAATGTATGCAGCATATGATTCACTAAAAGATTGTTATGGGATTAATGCAGATTATGTTAGCTTTGTAGAACTTGGACTTAGCGCTGATAGCTTTTTTGCTGATAAAATAAAAGAACTACACAGACTGACTTTTTTAACAAATAGTGATTGCCACAGCCCTCATCCAGTTAGAATTGGCAGAGAGTTTAATCGTTTCCAAGTTAATGATGCAACTTTTGATGAAATTAAAAAAGCAATTCTTCGAACAGGTGGAAATAAACCCGTATTGAATGTCGGTCTTCCACCACAGGAAGGAAAATATCATGAAACCGCTTGTAGAAGTTGCTATACTCATTATACTCTTGAGGATGCATTACGACGCAAATGGAGATGTAGTTGTGGTAAACAAATCAAAAAAGGAGTAAAAGACAGAATAAATGAAAAAGCAGATTTTAAAAAACCCAGGCATCCGGATCATCGCCCAGAATATATACATCTTATACCATTGCCTGAAATTATAACCAAGGCAGTAGGTCAAAGAAACCCTTTTACAAAAACTGTAACCCGTCATTGGAATGATCTAATCAATTGTTGCACAAGCGAAATCAATGTACTTCTAGAATCCGATATAAACAAAATATCAACGGTTGCTCCACCAGTTGTAACCAAAGCTATTCAGGCTTTCAGAGAACACAAGGTAAAAATAATTCCGGGTGGAGGAGGAGAATACGGAAAAATTATTTTACCAGAGAGAGATCAAATAATTGAAACTCCTTTAACTCCTAAAAACACTCAGTCAAGTCTTGAAGAATACTAAAAAAAAATATTTTGAGGTTTTTTTAGATGGAATACGAAAAGATACTGAAAAAAATTGATAAGATAATACAAAAAAACAAGGACTCCAAGTATATTCTTGAAGAAATTGTTAAAATTTTATATCAAAAAATAAATCATTATAACTGGGTTGGAATTTATATTGTAGAAAAGGATGATTTAATTCTTGGACCCTGGAGAGGAGAACAAGCAACAGAACATACAAAAATCCCTGTAGGTAAAGGAGTCTGTGGTAGTGCTGCGGCTACTGGAAAAACAGAGATTGTTCCAAATGTAAAAGAAGATAATCGTTACCTGGAGTGTTTTATAGGTACAAAATCAGAAATTGTGGTACCAATAAAAAAAGATGGAAGAATACTTGCAGAGATTGATATAGATTCTAATGCAGAAGATGCTTTTACCAAAAAGGATAAAATATTTTTAGAAAAAATTGCAGAAAAAACAAAAAATTGTTTTTGAATATTTTAATCAGGTACAAATAATGCCAAAACGCCCATTATTGCAAAAACACCAGCTGCACCTATCATAAACATACCAACTGGTAAAAGCGGTAAGACTATGCAACCAACTAATAAAACAAATGCTCCACCTATCGCAGTTAATACTGCTAATTTCATATATTCTAGAAATAATTTTAAGCCTAAAGTTTGAGGATCATTATCTGAATTTTTTTCAAAGATTTCTATAATCTTTTGAAAATTTCCATTATTCTTAATTTCATCAATTCTGTTTACCAAAATTCTCTGTGGTTTTTCTTTTTCTTCTCTGTTTAGATTATTTTTTGTTTTAACAAGCAATGGTGATGCTGTTTCTATTAATCCGACTGAAAAAATTAAAAAAACACTTGCAATTGCAAATACAATTATACTTTTTTTCATCTCTTTTAACCCCTATTTAGTTGATCGTTAATTATTTAATCAGTATATAAATATTTTTATACATATAATTTTTAAAAATATTTAGCCTGTTGAAAAATTATAGTTTTAATCTACTTTTAAGATTTGATTTTTTAAAATGGAAAGTAGTTTTTTCTAAGTTTATATGAAATAACAGC
>CAYLLH010000091.1:0-31540 GCA_964384785.1 uncultured Thermoplasmatales archaeon
AAAAAAAATTTTTTGTAACCCGGGATCAAACAGTTAAAAAAATAATGGGTTTGGTTTTTGAGCTGTTTGTTAAATGTCACGGTATAGAGTTAGAAGAGAAAAACAATTTAGTAATCCAATACCCAAAACAAAACGATATATAAGTATAATTCAGAGGGTATCCTATGCCAAAAGCACATCATCCTAAAAGAGGTTCAAAAGGCTTTTCGCCAAGGAAAAGAGCTAGAGTACAATCTCCACAGTTTAAAAGTTGGCCGGAGGGCGGAGAGAAACCTAAGATTCAAGGTTTTTTAGGTTACAAAGCAGGTATGACACATGTTTTTATGGTCGATTATAGACCAACTTCAACGACATCTGGTAAAGAGGTTAGAGAAGCAGTTACAGTGATTGAAACACCACCTATAAAAATAGCAGCAGTTAGAGCATACAAAGATACTTCTAATGGTTTGGAAACAATTGGTGAAATATGGGCAAAAAAACTTGATAATGAACTTGCGAAGCGTCTTCCTGTTCCAAAGAATGAGAAAAAACAAAAATGGGACTTTTTAAAGGATGCAGATGACATCCGAGTTATTGTTTATACACAACCTAAACTTGTTGGCGGTGTTCCTAAAAAAACTCCTGAAGTTCGTGAACTTCGAATTGGCGGAGGAAGTATAGAAGAACGAGTAGAATATGCAAAAAGTATACTTGGCAAAGAAGTAAAAGTTACAGATATACTAAATGAAGGAGACATGCTTGATACAATTGCTGTTACAAGAGGTAAGGGTTTCCAAGGTCATGTGAAACGTTGGGGTGTAAAACTTTTAACTCATAAAAACTCAAAACATAGACGTATGATTGGTAACGAAGGTTCTTGGCATCCAAATTGGGTTCAAGCAACTGTACCTCAAGCAGGTCAAACAGGTTATCATCAAAGAACAGAATTCAATAAACGTGTTCTTAAAATCGGTGAAAACGGTGAAGAAATAACTCCTTCTGGTGGTTTCAAACATTATGGTGCTATTAAAAATCCTTATGTTGTATTTCATGGTTCAATCCCCGGTCCTTCAAAAAGATTGATCGGTATGAGAGAAGCAATACGTTATGAACGTGGTGTAAAAGTAGAGAAACCTGAAATAACTTATATTTCAACAACTAGTAAACAGGGTGTATAAAAATGGTGAAAGTTAACGTTTATAAAAATGATGGCTCATCAACCGAAAAAATTGATCTTCCAAAAGTCTTTGAAACACCATACAGACCAGATTTAATCAAAAAATCCTTTAACTCACTTAGATCAAATAAAAGGCAACCTTATGGTTCATATAGAAGAGCTGGTGCACAGCATTCTACTCAGTGGAGTGGAAAAGGACATGGTATGAGTCGTGTACCACGTATTAAACAAGATCCAAGAAGCCGCGGTGCTTTATCTCCTGGTACTGTTGGTGGTCGACGTGCTCATCCACCAAAAGTTGAAAAAAACTGGTCTGAAAAAATAAATAAAAAAGAAAAAAAGTTAGCTCGTGATTCTGCTTTTGCAGCATTAGCAATCAAAGATGTTGTTAAAGAACGAGGTCACAAATTTGATGATAAAATTACATTACCAATAATTATCGATGATAAAATTGAAAAAACTAAGAAAACTAGTGAAATTCTTGAAATATTTGAAAAAATAGGCATCATTGATGATATTGAAAGAGCAAAAAACGGGCGACATATAAGAGCGGGTAAAGGAAAATCAAGAGGTCGTAAATATAAGACTCCTAAATCAACCCTTATAATTACAGAAAATGAAAACATAACTAATGCATGTAGTAATCTAACAGGTGTAGACGTTGTCGAGCCAAATCTTGTAAATGTTGAACATTTAGCTCCAGGTGGAGATCCGGGGAGATTAACCATTATTTCCAAATCTGCTTTAAAAAAGATAGGAGGTTCAGAATAAAATGGATCCTTATGATATTATATTACATCCTTATGTTACAGAGAAAACAATGAATCTTATGGATAACAATAATGCTTTAGAATTTGTAGTGAAAAGGAATTCTAAAAAAAGACAAATAAAAAGGGCAGTTGAAGAAATGTTTGATGCTGAAGTTTTAAATGTTAACACAAGAATTTGCAAAGATGGTAAACATGCAATTGTAAGATTTGCCCCAGAAGTTAAAGCTGAAGATATTGGAATGAGAATAGGTATATTCTAAAAAATTAAGGTTAAGAGGTATTATTTTATGGGAAAAAGAATTATCCCTCAAAGAAGAGGACGTAACAAAGGAAGATTCAATGTTCCTTCACATAGACATAAAGGAAAAATTAATTATCCTTTCAATAAAGAATTCAATGTTGGAGTAGTTGTAGATATATTTCATGATATCGGACATACAGCTCCTTTAGCAAAGATTAGATCTAAGACAGGTGAAACTGTTTTTATGCCTGCAACTGAAGGAGTTAAAATCGGTGATGAAATAAAAATTTCAGATAAAAAAGAGGATGTAAAACCTGGTAATATTATATCTCTTGATAAAATACCTGAAGGTGCTCCGGTCTATAATATAGAAATGTCTCCGGGTGATGGAGGAAAACTAGTTCGTTCTGGTGGTAATCATGGAATAGTGGTTTCACATACTGGTAGTAAAACAGTTGTTCAACTTCCATCTGGAAAATTCAAAACATTAAATTCAAATTGTAAAGCAACAATTGGTGTTGTTGCTGGTGGCGGAAGAGGTGATAAACCTTTCCTAAAAGCTGGTAAGAAATATAAGTTACGTAAAGCAAAAGGTAGACTCTATCCAACTGTTCGTGGTGTTGCTATGAACTCGGTTACTCACCCACATGGTGGAGGAGGGCATCAGCATGTTGGTAAACCTTCAACAGTTAAAAGAGGTGCCTCTCCTGGAAGAAAAGTTGGAAGTATAGCAGCTAAAAAGACTGGTCGAGGTAGATAAAAATGACTCCATCAAGGAAACAGAGGAAGAAAAAGAAAAAAATTGAGTTTAAAAAGAAAGAATTCAGATACCGTGGTTTAAGTGTTGAAGAATTGAAGAAACTTTCTTTAGAAGAATTCATAAAATTATTGCCGTCTAGACAAAGAAGAACTCTTGATAGAGGATTAACAAAAATTCAGAATAAACTTTTAACGGATATAGAAAACACACCAGAAGATAAACCAATACGAACACATTGCAGAGATATGGTAATTCTTCCAAGTTTTATAGATCATCAAATTCATGTTCATAATGGAAAAGAATTCCAAAGAGTAGATATAACTGCTGAAATGGTAGGACATTACCTGGGTGAATTTGCATTAACAAGAAAGAAAGTATCGCATACTGGACCTGGTGTAGGAGCAACTCGGTCCTCTAAGTTTATGCCTTTGAAGTAGTGATATAAAATGAAATATTCAACTGAAATAGATCCGGATAAAACTGCAAAAGCATATGGTTATGAACTTCATTGTTCAGTGAAAGATTCAAAAAACATAGCGTATGCTTTAAAAGGTAAAACACTTGATTATGCAAAAAATTATGTTCAAGAAGTAATCGATCAAAAAAGAGCAGTACCCTCAGTGTATCATAAACGAAAAGTAGCTCATCAAAAAAAGACAGGTCCAGGACGTTTTCCTAAAAAAGCAGCTCAGGAAATACTGAAAACGTTACGTAACGCTGAAAATAATGCTGAATACAAAGGTTTTGATGCAGAAAACATGAAAATAAAACATATATCTGCTTATGGTGGACGTGTAATCAAAGGAATAATTCCAAGGGCTTTTGGAAGAGCTACAAGTAAAAGTAAAAAAACTACTAATATTGAAATAATTCTTGAAGAGGTAGAGTAATGGCAGGAGAACGAAAATTCATAAAAGAAAACACCAACCGAATTCTAATAAAAGAATTCTTAATCAAAGAAATAGAAGGTGCCGGATTTGGTGGCATGGAAATTCAAAGAACTCCGATGGGTACAAGGATTAGTATCACAGTTGAAAGACCCGGTATGGTTATAGGCAAAGGCGGACGGCGAGTTAAAGAACTTACAGAACAAATAAAAACACGTTTCAATGTAGAAAATCCTCAAATAGAAATTGAAGAAGCCGGTGGAAAAGCATCATTAAATGCTCAGATAATGGCAGAGAAACTAGCTGGAGCACTTGAACGAGGATGGCATTTCAGACGAGCAGGGCATTCAACAGTTAGAAGAATAATGGGTTCTGGAGCTAAAGGCTGTCAAGTAATAATTGCAGGAAAACTAACTGGAGCGCGTCATAGAACTGAAAAATTCACTGAAGGTCATGTTAAATACTGTGGCGAAACTGCTAAAGAAGTCATGAATAGGGGTTATGCAGTAGCCAAACTTAAAGCAGGTGTATTAGGAGTAAAAGTTGGGATTATGAAACCTGATGCAAAACTACCTGATGAAATTAATATCATAAAAATCAGCAAAGATAAAAAAGAAGAAAAAACAAAAGAAGAACCTAAAAAAGAACAAACAAAACCAAAAACTCAAACAGATATCAAAAAAATTATGGAAATACCTGGTATAGGGCCATCAGTAGTAAAAAGATTTGAGAAAGAAGGCGTAAAATCTGTTGAAGAGCTTTTTGAAATGGAAATAGACGAACTTTCATCAATTGAAGGAATTGGTGAAAAAACAGCAAAAAATCTTATAAAACAGTTACCAAAACTCCTTGAAAAAGGTGAATAAAAAAATGAGAATAAAAGAAATAAGAAGTTTATCATCTGAAGAAAGGAAAGATAAACTTGCTGAATTGAAAAACGAACTTATGCATGAGAGAGGAGTTGCAGCAATGGGTGGATCTCCCCCGTCACCTGGTAAAATCAGGCAGCTGAGGCGATCTATTGCTAGAATTCTTACTGTCATGCAGGAGGAAGGAGAAGAATAATGAGTGAAATATGTCCCAAATGTGGTCTTCCTAAAGAGATATGTGTCTGTGAAGATATTGCACGTGAACAACAAAAAATAACAATAAAGGTTGATAAACGTCGATATGGAAAAATGATGACAATTGTTGATGGATTAAACCCAAATGAACTTGATATAGACTCTTTGATAACAAAACTTAAGAAAAAATGTGCAAGCGGCGGAACAATAAAAGAAGGAAAAATCGAGCTTCAAGGCGATCATAGACATAAAGTAAAAGAAACCTTAGAAGAAATGGGTTTCACAGTAGAATTAAGATAAAAAAAATTGACAAAAAAATTTGTTAATACAGAAATGCCTAAAAACACTCTATTAAGAGGTTAAAATATGAATGAAAAAATATTAGCCAAAGATGAACTAATTGGAAAAACTGTGCGAATAACATCATCAGTTGATCCAAGTTGGACTAATAGAAAGGGCATAATTGTTGATGAAACAAAAAAAACATTTATAATAGAAGAAGAAAACAAATACAGACGTATCGCAAAAAACATTGCATGTTTCGAATTTAAAAATAATTCAAAAAAATTTATAATTAAGGGATCAGAAATAATTTACCGTCCTGAAGATCGGATAAAAAAAGTTAGGTGAAAAAAAGTGGTAGAAAAAAAACAGAAAGAAGCTAGAAACATTGGTTTAAACGTTAAAAAACCTGCAAAAAGCTGTGAAGATGAAAACTGTCCATTTCATGGAACACTTCCAGTTAGAGGACAAGTTATCACAGGTGTAGTTTCTTCATATAATATGCAAGGTACCGTTAAAATTGAAAGAGAATACATGAATTTTGTACCGAAATATGAAAGATATGAAAAACGAACGTCTTCCTGTGCAGCTCATTGTCCACCTTGTATGGATGTTAAATCTGGAGATAGAGTTAGAATCGCTGAATGCAGACCACTTAGTAAGACTAAATCATTTGTAGTAGTTGAAAAACTCTGAAAAAATTTTGTCATAAAATGGTGAAAAAATTATGAAAGGAATACCTGGACGAGTCATGAGAGGTCTTCCCTCTGGTGCTAGACTTGATTGCATTGATAATACAGGTGCAAAAATTGTTGAAATAGTTTCAACTCCGAAGCTTAAAGGTACACATCGTCGTTATCCAAAAGCAGGAGTTGGAGATATGGTTGTAGTCACCTGTAAAAAAGGTTCAGCTGACATAAAAAGACAGCTTCTCAAGGCTGTTATCGTTCGTCAGAGAAGAGCTTTTAGAAGATCAGATGGAACTATGGTTCAATTTGAAGATAATGCTGCTGTTTTAGTAGCTGAAAATGGAGAAATAAAAGGTTCATTGATAAAAGGACCTGTAGCACTTGAAGCTGCAGAAAGATGGCCAAAAATCGCGTCAACTGCTACAATTATTGTTTAAAAAAATTAGGATTAAATGTGTGATAAGAAGATGAAATCTAAACAACCAAGAAAACAGAGAAAAAGGATGTATAATGCTCCGATTCATAAAAAAAGAAAAGTTATTTCTGCTCACTTGGAGGAGAATTTACTTTTAAAATATGATCGTAGAAATGTACCCGTTATAAAAGGGGATACAGTCCGAGTGTTAAGAGGTAGCTACAGAGGTCATGAGGATAAAGTAGCTAAAGTTCACACAAATGATAGCACCCTTGACGTTGAAGGGGTAATTATGACAAAAACAGATGGAAACAAGATTGCTAAACCAATTCATTCTAGTAATGTTATAATCACTAAATTAAATCTTACAGATAAATATCGACGAGAAAAGCTAGAAAAACGTCTTAGTAAAGAAGCAAGAGAAGAAGTTGAAAAAGAAGCTAAGGAACAAATAAAAGAAGCTGATGAAGAAAAGAAGCGACTTGAAGAAGAAAAACGAAAAGAAGAGGAAGAAGCAAAAAAAGCTGAGGAAGCTGAAGTAGAGGAATCTGAAGAGGAGAAAAAACCAGAATCCGAAACTAACGATAAGAAGAAAGAAACAAAGAAAACTGAAAAACCAGAGAAAAAGAAAGAAACTGAACCTAAAAAAGAAGAACCAAAGAAGGAAACAACAACTAAAAAAGAACCTAAAAAGACAACTAAAACCTCTTCAAAGAAAACAACTAAAAAAACAGATAAAACAAAAACTTCTTCTAAAAAAACTAGTGGAAAAAAACAAAATAAAGATGATAAAAAAACAAAGAAGGAGGAGTAGAATCATATGAGTGATCATCTAAAAAGACTCAATACTACTAAAACCTTAAAAATACATAGAAAAGAAAGAAAATGGACTATTAGACCTAATTCTGGTCCGCATCCATTGAAAAAATCAATTCCTTTGGGTTTGTTAGTTAGAGATTATCTTGAACTAGCAGATAATAGAAGAGAAGCAAAACAAATTATTTCATCAGATGAAATATTAGTAGATGGAAAAATTCAGAAAGATTATCAGTTTCCATGCGGGCTGATGGATGTAATTACTCTTCCGAAAATTAAAAAACATTACAGAATTCTTTTCAATCAAAAAGGAAGATTAACTCTTGTACCTATAGATACAAAAGACTCGGAATGGAAACTAATTCAAATAAAAAACAAAACAATCCTTAAGAATGGTTTAGTTCAACTTAATTTACATGATGGCCGTAATCAGCTGGTAAAAAAAGATGAATACAATACAGGTGATGTTTTAAAAATTTCTTTAAAAGATAAAAAAATCCAGGATGTTTTCAAATTCAATAAAGGATCAGTTTCAATGATCATTGGTGGTAACCATGTTGGTGAGATAGCTG
The DNA here is from genome assembly GCA_964384785.1 of uncultured Thermoplasmatales archaeon. Lineage (GTDB taxonomy): Archaea > Thermoplasmatota > E2 > DHVEG-1 > DHVEG-1 > JAZKSG01. The sequence continues at coordinate 7,653 of CAYLLH010000091.1, forward strand.
ATATTCAGGATCTTACTGTCGTACCCTCATCTAGACCAAATCTTGTTTCAATGAAAGGCAAAACTGAGTTTTCAACTTTAACTGATTATGTTTTTCCAATTGGTACAAAAAAACCAACAATAGAGTTGCCTGAGGTGAAAATGCAATGAATGCTTCCAAAAAACAAGAGAAGAAAGAAACGAAAACACTAAAGCATAAACCAAAAATCGATAAAATCACCGTTAACATAGGCTTAGGTGAAGCTGGTGAACGTTTAAAGAAAGCAGAAGGTGTTTTGCAGGATGTAACTGGTCAGAAACCGGTACAAACGATTTCAAAGACAACAAATAAGGATCTTGGTGTTAGGAAAGGAATGCCTTTGGGTTGTAAGGTTACATTACGTAATAAAAAAGCTGATGAATTTTTTAAAAAAGCTCTGAAGGTTAGAGAAAACAAAATTGCTGATTATTCATTTGATGATCAAGGAAATTTATCATTTGGAATACCAGATCATACAATGTTTGAAGATCAAAAATATGATCCAAATGTTGGTCTTTTTGGTATGGATGTATGTATAACTATGAAAAAACCAGGTTACCGAGTTAAAAAACGTAGAATTCAAACTGGGAAAATACCGAAGCATCATCAGGTCACAGTAGAAGAATCCATGGATTTCTTTAAAACTGAATATAATGTGGAGGTTGTAGAATGAAAATAAAAGAGAAGAAAAAAGAATACGGCCGTTTGAAAGGATGCGAACGATGCGGAAGAAAACGAGGGATAATCAGAAGATACAGTTTACACTTATGCAGGCAATGTTTTAGAGAAAAAGCTGAAGAAATGGGTTTTAAAAAATATTCCTAAAAAAGATAATTGGAGGCAAAAAAAGATATGTTGAATGATCCTCTGGCGAATGCTTTATCACTTATGCAAAACGCTGAATTAACTGGTAAAGCAGAATGTATGATTTCACCTTCATCAAAACTAATTGGCGGTGTATTAAATCTTTTAAAAGAAAAAGGTTACATTAACAAATATGAGTTTATTGATGATAGAAAAGCAGGTATTTTCAAAGTAGGACTTAAGGGAACTATAAACAAGTGTGGTGTCATTAAACCACGTTACCCAGTTAAACGAGATGATTTAGATAGATGGGAATCACGTTATCTTCCCGCTCAAAATTTTGGGCTACTTATAATGTCTACAGCTCAAGGTATTATGTCACAAGATGAAGCAAAAGAAAAAGGAATAGGTGGAAAACTACTAGCCTATGTTTACTGAAGAATTGGATGGTGAAAAGTGATGTCTAAAATCCCAGATTTGAAAAAACATGTAGAAATCCCTGATAATGTAACAGTAGAAAAAAACAATGATACAGTGTCTGTTAAAGGTGAAAAAGGAGAACTGGTTAGAAGTTTTTCTCATCCGAAAATAAATCTTGCTGTTAAAGATAAGACTGTTGAAATTTCTGCAAAAAATGTTAAAAAGAAAGAAAAAGCAATCATTGGAACATGGGAAGCCCATATACGTAACATGATAAAAGGTGTAAGCACTGGTTTTGAATACAAAATGAAAACAGTTTATTCTCATTTTCCGATCAAAACAACTGTTGAAGGCAATTCTTTTGTTATCAAAAACTTTCTTGGAGAAAAATCTCCACGTAAAGCAAAAATCCTTGAAGGTGTAACCGTTGAATCCAAAGGTGATGATGTAACAGTTAAAGGTTTCAATCGAGAAAAAGTAGGTCAGACTGTTGCAAATATTGAACGAGCAACAGCAGTTAAAAGACGAGATATACGTGTTTTTCAAGATGGTGTATACTTGATAAGTAAGGAGGGTTCTGAATAATGGCTAAAAAAGATATAATCAAAGAATTTCAGAATTTAAACGGTGTTGGTGCTAAAAAAGCTGAACAGCTTTATGATTCAGGTATCACATCAATGGATAAACTCAAAAAAACTTCAATTAAAGATATCATTAAAATAGATGGTTTTAGTGACACTCTTGCAGAGGATATCAAAAAACAGGTAGGATCCGAAGAAACAAAAGAAACTAAAGAAAAAGAGGAAGAACCTAAAAAAGTAGAAACAAAGAAACCAGAGAAAAAGAAAGAAAAAACAAAAGTTGAAACTAAAGAAAAACCTGAAGAGAAAAAACCAGAGCCTGAAGAAGTTGAAGCCGTTGAGGAAGAAGAACAAGAATACGAAGTTAAAAAGAAACCAAAACTAACTGAAGATGTTAAGAAACTGTTGAATCTTAGAACTAAAATCAAGGATAAAACCCCTGATTTTAACCGACAGGAATCATTTCGTTATAAACGATTAAAGAAAGGATGGCGTAAACCACGTGGTCTTCATTCAAAAATGAGAATGAATTTTGGTTATAGACCTGATATGGCACGAGTTGGTTTCAGAGGCCCAAAAAAAGTACGTGGTCTTCATCCATCAGGTTTTGAAGAAGTAATGGTTTATAATCTTTCAGATGTAGAAAAAATAGATCCAGATACACAGGCTGCTCGTATAAGTGGAAACGTAGGGACATGGAAACGTTCTAAAATAATAAAAAAAGCTGAAGATCTAAAGATAAGGATTTTGAATAAATAAAATTATGATTAAGAAAAAGGAGAATTTGTTATGACTGATTTAAGAAATCAACGACGGATGGCTGCTCAGCTACTAAAATGCGGTGTAAACCGTGTCTGGATAGATCCTGATAGAACTGAGGAAGTAGCTAAAGCTGTCACAAAAGATGATATTAGAGTTCTTATCAATGGAAAAGCTATTTTTAAAAATCAGATCAAAGGGATTTCTAGTGGCCGTAAGAAACATATAGCTAATCAAAAAGAAAAAGGACGACGTCAAGGATCAGGGCGACGTAAAGGAAGGAAATTTGCACGTCTTCCTCGTAAGCAAAGATGGATGAATACGATACGTCCTCTTAGAAAATATTTAAGAGAATTAAGAGATGATGAAAAAATTGATAGAACTGTTTATCGTAAATACTACCGTAAAGCAAAAGGTGGAGAGTTCAGAAGTCGTCATCACCTTGAAACAAGACTCATATCAGATGGTATAATAGAAAATAAGGAGGCGAAATAAATACTATGGCTCATTCTGCTCGTTATCGTGTGAAACCAAGGCGAAGAAGAGAAGGTAGAACAGATTACAGAAAAAGACTTGCTTTGCTTAAATCAGGTAAACCACGTGCAGTAGTAAGAAAATCATTGAAACATATAAGGATTCAAATAGTTGAATACAAAGAAGGCGGCGATAACATAATAGCTTCAGGTTTTTCCAAGGAATTAGTAAGTAAATACAACTGGAAACATTCAACATCATCAACTCCTGCGGCTTATCTTACTGGTTTAATGGCTGGTAAAAAAGCAATAAAACAAGGTGTTTCCGAATGTATTCTTGATATTGGTCGTTATCCACCTGTAACTGGTTCAAAAGTTTTTGCTTGTCAAAAAGGATTAATTGATGCAGGTTTAAAATGTCCATTTAGTGAAAAAAAAATCCCGAATGAAGATCGTTTAATAGGGAAACACTTGGATGAAAAAAATATTAACACAGATTTAGAGAAAATTAAAGAAAAAATACTTGGAGGCAAAGAATGACTCCGCCAAGAAGAAGACAAAGAAGAAATAGAAAAGAAACAGTGACTGCTTCATGGGAGCCTAAAACAAAACTAGGACGCCTTGTTAAAGCAGGTGAAGTTAAAAATGTCACAGATGCTTTAAAAACAGGTTTACCTATTAGAGAACCAGAAATAATTGATATGTTGATACCTGATTTATCAGATGAAGTAATTGATGTTAACATGGTTCAACGTATGACTGATAGCGGTCGTCGTGTAAAATTTGTTATAACTGTTGCTGTCGGAAACAATGATGGATATATAGGACTTGCTCAAGCAAAAGGTAAAGAAGTAGGTTCTAGTATAAGAAAAGCAATCGATAGAGCTAAACTGAATCTTATCGAAATACGACGTGGATGTGGTTCATGGGAATGCGGTTGTGGTAAAGCGCATACTGTTCCATTTGCAGTAGATGGAAAAAGCGGAAGTGTAAGAATTACTCTTAAACCAGCTCCGCAAGGAGTAGGATTGGCTGTAGGTGATGTAGCTAAAAAAATCTTAACACTAGCAGGAATCCAGGATTGTTGGGCGTTTACAAAAGGAAAAACCCGAACAACTGTAAATTATGCTAAAGCAGTTTTTAATGCCCTTGAGAAAAACATTGAAATGCGTGTTTTATCTGAAGAAATAAAAAAAGTAGGAATTATTACGGGTCTTGATTATTCTAAAATGGAACCAGAGATACCCAAAACCATTTCAGAAGAAAAACCAAAAAAACAAAAAAAGGAAAAGAAGACATCTAAAAAGGAGGCTTAAATAAACCATGGTTTACGCAGCAATACGGTTAAGAGGAAAAGTAAATGTTAAACCAAAAATAAAAGATACATTGAATCTTTTGAATTTAACAAAAACCAATCATTGTGTAGTCATACCTGAAGAAAAAAATATTAAGGGAATGTTGCAAGTTGTAAAAGACTATATAACATGGGGAGAACTTGATGAGGAAACACTTATAGAATTGTTAACTAAACGTGGTCGGCTTAAAGGAGATAAACCCTTAACAGATGATTACATCAAAAAAGAAACAAGTTTTACAGATATAAAAAAACTAAGTAAAGCACTGATGGATGAAAAAACAAAATACAAGGAAATACCTGAAATAAAACCATTATTTCGTTTAAACCCACCTGAGAAAGGTCTTCGCAGTATCAAAAGATCCTATAATAAAAAAGGATCAATAGGATATCGAGGTAAGGATATTAACGATTTAATAAAAAGAATGATGTAAAATTCTTATTGTAACAGTCGTTTTAATAAAACAGTTTTTTCTTTCTTTTTTTCTTTTAAATTTTTTTTGTTCTCCAAAAAATTTTTAAACTTAATTTTACTACTTAAAAACAGGTAGGGGTAAAATGGAGGAAACACTTTACAATATAGAAATCCATAAAAATAATATGGGATCGTATGTAGGAAAAGTTTTTTCAAATTTTGATGGAGTAAAAGAATTTCAGGACAAACAATTAGAGAAACTTCTAAGAGACATGACACTAGATATGCAATTAGCTCTGGATGAGTTTTCTAGTTGGCCGAATGACAATTATTATTACTAACAAAAAATAATACTATTTCTTAAAGATCTAATCTATGCGAAAAGGTTATAAATTAGAGTAAACTTTTTAAGAGTAATCTTTTTAAATGGCATCTGCATTTCGTACCTCTTACTGTTTATTAAACCATGGTGAAAAGTTTGAAGAAATATACTAGATTTGAAAAAGCACGGATCGTAGGAGCAAGAGCTTTACAGATATCAATGGGGGCTCCACCTGTGATAAAAATTTCGAAAGATATCATAAATCCTTTAGATATCGCTTTAGCAGAGTTCAGAGAAGATGCAATTCCTATAACGGTTCGAAGAGTAGGTGAATAAAAAAAATTTTTTTTTAAGATTTAATCGAGGTTAGAAACTTTATGACTGAAAAAAAAGAAGAGAAAACTGAAGAGAAAGAAAAAACTGAAGAAACAGAAGATATGATGGTTCCTGAGGAAACATATCTTACATCAGGTGTACACATTGGTACAAGACAAAAAACCTCTGATGTGAAAGATTTTATATACAAAGTAAGAAACGATGGATTATACATCATTGATGTACAAAAAACTGATAAAAAAATAAAAGAAGCAGCTCAAATGATTTCCAAATATAAACCAGAGGATGTTTTACTTGTTTCAGTTCGTCTTTATGGTCAAAAACCAATTAGTATGATGGCTGATAAAACCGGTGTAAAAACACTTCAGGGTCGTTTTCAACCAGGGACTCTTACAAACCCATCTGGCGGAGATTTTTTAGAACCTGAGCTTTTGATTGTCACAGATCCGCTTGCGGATATGCAGGCTCTTCAGGAAGCAAAAAATGTTGGTGTACCTGTGATAGCATTATGCGATACAAACAACCAACTTAGATTTGTAGATTTAGCTATTCCAACAAATAATAAAGGAAGAAGAGCTCTTGCTTTGGTTTATTGGCTTTTAACCCGAGCGGTTCTTAAAGAACAAGGTAAAATCAAAAAAGATGATGATTTCAAACTTGAAGTTGAAGATTTTGAAGCTGAAATATAAAAATATATCAAAGCTTTTTTCTTTTTTAAACACATTCTTTTTTTCTAATAAAAAAAATATAAAGGTTTGAGGAGAATAAAAAAAATTTGAAAGTAAAATTTAATGATCAAATAATTCTTGTAGGTACTGCTCATATATCTAAAGACAGTGTTGAAGAGGTCAAAAAAACAATTGAGGAGGAAAACCCTGATGTCGTGGGTATAGAGCTTTGTAAACAACGTTATAAAGCTCTTACTGAAAAAAAGAAATGGGAGAACACACCTGTTTCTGATCTTTTGAAATCAAACAAGGCATATCTAATGCTTGCTCAAACTTTTCTAGCATCAATCCAAAGGAAACTAGGAAAAGAATATGGGGTTGAACCAGGATCTGAGATGATTGAGGCTCTTAAACAGGCTAAAGAACATGATAAAGAAGTAGCATTAGTCGATAGAGACATCACTATTACTTTTAAAAGAGCCTGGCGGAAGATGGGATTTCGGGAGAAATTCCGTGTTAGCTGGGAGTTTCTAAAAGCATTGATTGGTTATGATGAAGAAGAAATGGAGGAAATCGATCTTGAAGAGATGATGAAACAGGATTTCATCACAGAGATGATGGAAGAGTTCAGCAAGATCGCTCCAAGTATCAGTGAAGTATTGATCAGTGAACGAGATGAATACATTGCTCGTAAAATTCTGGATCAAACAAGTAAAGGTAAAAAAATTGTTGCAGTAGTTGGCGCCGGTCATTTGAATGGTATTAAAAAACATCTTGAAAAAAACAAGTATGAAAATGATATCTCAACACTTGAAACTGTTCCAAAAAAACGAATAAATCTTTTAAAAACAATAGGTTATGCAATACCCGTGGTTTTTGCAGGTTTGATTCTTTATGCTTTTTTTTACAAAGGAACAGATCTAGCTTTAGAGATGTTTCTTTACTGGTTTCTAATAAACGGAATATGTTCTGCTATTGGAACTGCTTTAGCTCGTGGTCATCCACTATCAATTCTTACTGCTTTTGGAGCAGCACCTCTTACATCTCTAAATCCGGCGGTTGCTGCTGGATGGGTAGCTGGATACGTTGAGGCTAAACTTCGTAAACCTATGGTTAAAGATTTTCAGGAATTAAGTAAACTAGAAAGCCTTAAAGATTTCTGGAGAAACCGAGTCATACGGTTGCTTTTAGTAGTAGCTTTTGCAAATGTAGGAAGTACAATTGGAACCGTTGTAGCTTTCCCATATATAACTAGTCTTCTTGCTTAATAACATTAAAAACTAAAAAACCTATACATGTTTACTCTTATCAAAAAAAAAATTTGTTAATATTTTGTGAGGAGAAGAATATTATAAAAGAAAAACCAAAGAAGGAAAAAAAGACATACAAATCCTTTGAGGAAATTCCTCCAAGGGATTATATGTATTTTCCCAAGGGAACAATTGAACCTAGTAAACCTGGAGAGTTTAGTAGGTTAGAACTTTCACATATAATTATTTCAATGACTGTTCTTACTTTGGCTTTTAGTTTTGCTCTTTCTCCAAATAATCTTTATGATGTTTATACTCGATCGGGTGGTTTCAGACCAGATTTGATTCCAATTAGTATTGCTATGAGTTTTCTTGGTGTTTTAACAGCGTTTTTTTTTCATGAGATGGCTCATAAGTTTATAGCTCAAAAACAAGGACTCTGGGCTGAATATCGAATGTTCTCAGGTGGATTAGGGTTGGCTATGCTACTTTCACTTACCATAGGAATCGTTTTTGCAGCTCCTGGAGCAGTTATGTTTAGAGGAGGTGCAAGACCCTATGAAACAGGTAAAATCGCTATATCGGGTGCTTTTGCTAACACAATCATAGCATTAGTAAGCTTTCTACTATTTAGTTACATTCTAACAGAGGATACAATATTATGGCAAACAGCAGGATTCATATGTTTTATAAATGCAATACTTGCTTTTTTTAATCTACTACCATTTGGACCACTGGATGGCGTAAAAGTAATAAAATGGAGTCCAACACTATGGTTGATACTACTAATAGCATCTACAACAATACTATTTAGCATCTGGACTCAATTTCCAGTACCAACATAAAAAAAATAATAATATAAAAAAAAGACTCAAAATATTTTTTTTAGAGTCTTTTTCGTTTATCTTTCTCTTCTTGCTCTTTAATTCTTTTAATAGCTTCTAACTTATCAGATTTTTTCTTAGAAGCCTTTGGTTTTTCAGCTGATTTTTCTTCAACAGGCTGTTTCTCTTCGGAAGATTCAGTTTTCTTTTCAACTTCTTCCTTTTGTTCCTCTTCGCAAGGTTCAGATTCCTGTTCAGTTTTTTCTTCAGCTGGTTTCTCTTCAACTTTTTTAGTAACTTCTGGTTCTTCAGTTTTAGTTATCTTTTTTTTTTAAACATGTCGGTTTTAAGGATCATGAAAACCAGGAAGAGTATCACAATAACTGCTATAATAATACCAATTATTATTAGTAATCCGCCACCGCTTGCAGAAGCTGAAAATCCACGGTTTCTAACTTGGAAGTTAAGAGCATCTACTTCTTGTTTTTCGTATCCCTCTGCTACTGGGAAAGGCATAGCTGATACTTTTACTTGAAATTCTTCTATTTCATCATAATATCCAAAGTCGTAAGGTGGTGCGACACTAACTGTTACTTGTTCTTTACTGTTTGCAGGTATTATAATAGAATCTGGAGATGATACAACCCAATCTTCAGGTACACCTGTTGTATCAAAATAGAATTTAACAGCTTTATTAGCTGCATTATTATCTACATTAACTTTGAATTCATGTGTTTCTCCAGGGTTTAGTTCTGCATAGTTAGTAACTGAAGTTGCATCAACAAAATACAGAAATTCAGGAACTATAGTAATCGTTTGCTCTGCAAATGATTCCTCAAACATACCAGCACCTATTGCTGTTGCTTTTAATCGTATATTATGTGGTTTAAGATATGGTGCATCATCAGTTAAGGAAACTTTGACACTTACTGTTCTTTTTTCATTAGGTTTTATATTTAGAGTTGAAGGGCTTGGGGTTACCGTAACCCAATCTTCTTTTCCTTCGATCACTTCTATTTGTAAAGTAGTTTTATAAATATTATTAATAGATGCTGGATCTATTACTGATATTGAAGGATCTGCTTCATAACTTACTTCATATTGCCAAGTTCTTACTTCACCTGGAGCTATACTATTATTATCATCCGTATCCAATTCGAAATCAACCCTTGTATATACAGCCGATGCAGTATCTTCATTGTTTAGACCTGCTACAGCCATAAAAACTACTGATAGTAATATTGCGAATACTAAGCTTACCTTGATTTTTCTAAAGTTTGGTTTCATTTTTTAAATCACCATTTTTTTTTAATATTACCAATATATTAAGTACATTTTACACATATATAAATATTGTTGTACATTTCTATACTACAATAATTTATATTTTCCTATAATTATTATATATCTTTCATTATATAAAAGCTTTTTTAGTTAACTAACATGCTTTTACATCTAAAAAATTATATACTATCCAATTTTAATAATATACCGACTCATAAAAAATGTTTTAAAAATTATATGAAGTAATTCATCACAAAAAGTTCTAATTTGTACCAAATAAAAACTAATTGAAATATATATTTCTAAATATTAGATATTATAAGAGGTAACAGTAATTAAATAATAATATGATTCTATTCAACCATATCTATATCTTTTTTTGTGTCGGTTTCAGTTGTTTCGTCTTCTTTTTTACGAGTAGTAACACGGTTTGGAAAATGTGATAATATGACTATATCTCCTACTGAGTTAACCCAACGATATGGAACCGCTACATCGATAGTGCCTTCAACAAGTGAAGGATTTGTATCCGTTAATAGTAGACTACTTACTTTCTTTTCATCAAGATCTAAAAATATGTTTCTTACATGCCCGACATAGGTACCGTCTCGAGTATAAACAGGAAGTTTTAAAAAATTAGTAACCTCTTCTGCATTAAGATCAGTTGTTTTAGTATTTTTTTCCATCATGAAAGTATAATACAATTACCTATATTTAAAACATGTTGATTTGAAGAAAAAAAATTTTATAGATTGAAAAAATCTATTTAAAAAAATAAAAAATTTTTATTGATTTTTTTAGAATAAATCTGCTTCAAAATAGGAGTAATCTATATTGTTCCAATCATCAAAATCATTTTTTCCTCTTGATCCATCAGAGTAGTCAACTAAATTCCATATGGAGCCGTACATGTATCCATAGTTCATTATGCTTTTATATGGTCTGTATTTCCACCAATAAAGGCTGCCAGAAATAGTATGCGTCTCTGCTGTGGCCTCCAAGCCAGGTTAAACCAAGTGAATGCCCTAGTTCATGCATATAGGCACTTGCATATACTACATCACGGTCTCCGGTGATAGGGAATGGTGGTTTTGCTTTTTCTTCCATGCCATTTGCTGATATCTGGAAACAGTTACAACCAAAAGCATTTCCGTTTACAACAGAACTTTGGTAGATTACAACACCGTAATGAAATACTCCGAAACGCCAATCATCTTCTTTTTTGTTGTTTACAAAATACTCGTCATAGATTTCATTTAATTCATTATCTGAATCATGCGGGTCAGCCTCTGTTAAATTATCAAATGGTATCATATCTGAACAAGTGTTTTCCCAACTTCCGTCATCTATATGCAGGATTATATTTTGTCGGTTGAATGCTTTATACATTAATTCTTTTGAACCATTTGGAAGTATACTAGCTATTTCACCATTTGGACCTGCTTTCATTTGATCAAGTTCTACAAAGATATCTTTTCTAAATGGATCTGATTTCCATTGTGATGTGAGGTATTCTTCAACATTTGTAAGAGAGTCCTGATCTGGATCGAGTTCTTCATGATTTTCCCATTTGAACGGATCATAAAACCAGTTGTGTACATAGGTTTCTGAGGACCAATTGTAGACAAATTCATGTCCCCATTTATGTTCCCATTCTATTGGAACACCATCATTATCTGCATCTTCACCAGTATTATCAACTTCTGGATCAGTGCCATATATCTCTACTTCGGTCCAATATGGTATTCCATCTCCATCTGGATCTGTTTGTGTTATATCAAACCATATTTCACAGTCTAAATCATTTTCATAAATACTGTTATCATCCGTACCGCTTCCTCGGCCATAACCACTATAATCTGGATTCCAGGCATGTGGCCGATAAATCATATCATCTCCAAACCAATGACCTGTTTTAATACTATAATATAAATTTAGATCATATCTATCTGCGTTTTGATTATCATTTTTTGCAATATCGCAGAGTGTGTCTTTTAAAAGATTTTTATTCCATAGTTGAATATTGATTTCTACGAATTCCTGATTATCAGGAACGTTTTGTTCAACAGTCCAGTTCGGTTTAACGTGATTTTTGTTTTTTTCGAAAACCTCACTTATGTGTTCTTGTCCATTTATTATAACTATAACATAGAAATCTGGTTCATTGAATTTGTCAATCCTGTCAAAAGCACGTATTTCATCTATTTTTACTTGTATATTTATGTCAACTAATGGGTCGTAGTCTTCTCCATTTTCTTTTATGGGTTTTAAGAAATTATCTGTTGATAGATTTTCATTGTTTTTTTCTAAGTTATAGGTTGCTTTATTTTTGCTTAGAGATATTGCCATTGTGTTTGTTGATGCTAAAAAAATGGTTACCAGCATTAAACATATAATTTTTTTTATATTATTATCTTTCATAATTTTTGCTCCTCTTTTTTTAGGTTTTATCATTTGGTTTATTATGATTATATTTATAATTTTTAGGTTTTTTTAAAACTTAAAACATATTAACTAATGTTAATCAAGGTGAGTTTAAAAAACTTTGGATAAAAAAATAAGCGAAACCCTTTTTAAAAAACATAGATATAGGGCCTGAAAACAAATGCAAAAACAAAATAACACAATAAAAAAACTAGAAAAATACAGAAAAAAAGACTATACATTTAAATCAGGTCATATACTTGGTTCAATGTGCACAAAGCCACACTCAATAGCAAAAAAAACCTATATTAAATTCTTAGAAACAAACCTTGGAGATCCAAAACTTTTTTCAGGAACAAAAAAAATCGAAAAAAAATATATAGAATTTTTATCAAAACTATTACATACACCTGATAATAGTGATGGTTTAATAGGTAGTGGTGGAACAGAAAGTAACATAGTAGCCATGTGGATAGCAAAAAAAATTACAGGAAAAAACAAAATTATTGTTCCAGAAAGCGCTCATTTCTCATTCCAAAAAATAGCATCATTAATGGATATCAATCTTACAACAATTCCATTAAATAATAAATATACTACTGATATTAAAGAAATAGAAGAAAATATAGATGAAGAAACTGCTGCAGTAGTTGCAATAGCAGGTTCTACTGAGCTTGGAACTGTTGATGACATACCAAAAATAAGTAAAATATGTGAAAAAAACAATGTTTTTTTACATGTTGATGCAGCTTTTGGAGGCTACATAATTCCTTTTTTAAAAAAATTAGATTATAATATTCCTGATTTTGATTTTTTATTAAAAGGCGTTGATTCTGTTTCTATTGATGCACATAAAATGGGTTGTTCCGCTATTCCATTAGGAACATTAATGATTAGAAACAGTGATTGGAAAGAAAACATTAGTGTTAAATCAGATTGTGTTAGTACAAAAAAACAGTCAGGTATACTTGGTACTCGTCCTGGTGCATCCGTAGCAGCAGCATATGCTGTTGCAGATTATATAGGTATGAATGGATATCAAGATATTGTAAAAAAATGTATGAATAATACTTTTTACACCGAAAAAAAAGTAAAAGAACTAGGTTTAGATTGTTTGATTAAACCTGTTACTAATGTTATTGGTATTCATCTTGATAAACCTGAACCTGTTGCAAAAGATTTAGAAAAAAAAGGATGGCAGGTTAACATTATGGATAGAATATCATGTATCAGATTAGTTTTGATGCCTCATGTTACAAAAAAAACTATTGATTCTTTTATCCCAGATCTTAAAAAAGTATGTATCGATGTTGGTGAATTATGAGTCTTGATTTATTTAAAAAATCTTTATCTGAATCCACTGTGTTAATTAAAAACGGTTATGAATATTTTGTTAATCCTATAACTGATGGAATACCAGTTGTTGAACCCAATATAGTAGATGAAGTTGTTGATGAAATCAGAAAAAAAGTTGATGATTTTGATAGTTTCGATAAAATTGTTACCTTGGAAGCCATGGGTATTCCTTTAGTTACATTGTTATCTTTTAAAATAAAAAAACCTTTTTTGATTATTCGTAAACGTCCATATTTTTTTAAAGATGAAAAAAAAGTTGAGCAGAAAACAGGTTACTCAAATTCTTCTCTTTACATCAATGGATTAAAAAATAATGATAGAGTGATCATCGTTGATGATGTTTTAAGTACCGGTGGTTCCTTAGATGCTGTTTTGAGTGCTTTAAAAAATATCGGCGTTAAGGTTGTTGGTGCTGTAGTGGTTGTTGATAAGGGTTTAAAAGCTGATTTGATTTCTAAAAAATTTGATGTTGATCTCGTTTCACTTGTTAAGATTCAGATAAAAAAGGGTGTTGTTGAAATCTTAGAATAAATTTTTTTTTGGTGTGTTTTGGAAAAGTATTTTACTTACTTGTTTATTATACCTGCTTTGATTATATTATGACACAAATCCCCCAACATTCTCATTGTAAGATTTGCGGAAAAGCGATTCCAACTGAGGAGACTTTTTGCTCTAAAGATTGCGAAGAACGTTTTCAGGCTATGACAAAAAAACGAAAAATTTTGGTATATGTCATGTATGCTTTGATGTTTTTTGTTATAGCAGTTCTTGCAGCAAGTAGTTTTTAATACGAAACAAAAAGCAGTAGAGGATATCTTAAGAGAAAACCGTGAGAAAACAAAAAAAGAAAGAGATATCTTTTACTCAGAGAGTTCTTCCTGGAGCTCGATTACCATTTCAGTTATAACATCTTCAAAAGAAAGGTTTCTGAACTCTTTAATAGAACCATCCACCATATGGGCTTTTGCTATAAAATCACAACCATCTTTTTTGATTTCTATGTGGCAGACAGTATCCATCTATGTTTTTTACCTCCTAAGATAAATCATTTTTTATTTAATTCACGTATATATCTAAAATATTTATATTTTGTGTACAGAAAACAATATGTAATCAAAACACATATTAAGGATAAACTATTGAATTAGATAAAATAAAAATAAGGGAGGAGTTAATTTATGGTTATAAATAAATTTAGAAATCCTGCTGCAGCAGGAATGTTTTATCCAGCGGATAAAGAACAATTAATCCAGAATATAGAGGAATGTTTTACTGATAAGAGAGGACCAGGTTCTAAGCCATCTATTTCAAAAAAAGAAAAAGATGTAAAAGGAGTTGTTGTTCCACATGCAGGTTATCCTTTTTCAGGTGCAATAGCAGCTCATGCTTTTGATTTTATTGCATCCAATGGATTTGCTGATAGTTTTATAGTTCTTGGACCAAATCATACAGGTCTTGGTTCGGCTGTTTCAACAATGACTTATGGATCATGGAAAACACCTATGGGTAATGTTGATATAAATACAAAAATTGGTAAAGAAATTTTTAAAGGGATAATTGATGATGATGAACAAGCACATAGTAATGAACACAGTATAGAAGTTCAACTTCCTTTTCTTCAATATATTTCAAAAGATTTTGATTTTGTACCAATAAGTATGAGTATTCAGGATTATCAAACCTCTGAAGAAATCGGTGAAATAATTGCGGATGTAATCAAAAAATCTGAGAAAAAAATTGTTATAGTTGCCAGTAGTGATTTTTCCCATGTTGGTTTTAACTATATGAGTATGCCACCTGCAGGTATGAAGGTTAATGAATATGCTGAAAAACAAGATAAAAAAGCAATAGAAAAAATACTTAATCTTGATCCAAAAGGTTTAGTTGACACTGTGGAACAAGAAAACATTAGCATGTGCGGATATGGTCCTGTAGCATCTATGCTTTTTGCAGCGAAAAATCTTGGTGCAACCAAAGCAGAATTACTTAAATATGGGAGTTCTTATGATGTCCACCCCGGTGACTCCTGTGTTGGATATGGATCCATCGTGGTATACTAAAATAAATTCATTGGAGTAGATGATTAAGAAAGATGCTTGAAAAAAAACCAATCAAAGATATCAAACCACAAACAGGGCTAAATTTTAATGATTTTACTAAACAACTCTATGAATCAGGTGGTTTTACAGCTAAACAAGTAGCGGAAGGCGTTGATATCATAGAAGAAATGCTGAAAGATAAAGATTGTACAAGTTTTCTATCGTTTCCTGCATGTATAATATCAACTGGTACACGCGGAGTTATAAAAGAACTTTTGAAAAGAAAACTTTTTGATGTAGTGATTACCACCTGTGGAACACTTGATCATGATCTTGCTCGACTTTGGCGGGATTACTACCATGGAGATTTCATGATGGATGATAATAAACTACATCAAGAAGGAATCAATCGTCTGGGAAATATCTTTATTCCAAATGAATGCTATGGAAGTATCCTTGAAGAAAAAATGCAACCAATTCTTAAAGAAATATATAAAGATGAAAACAAACTGTCAACCAAAGAATTAATTTGGGAGTTTGGAAAAAATATAAAAAATGAAGAAAAAGCAGAGGAATCAATAGTATACTGGTCTTACAAAAACCAGATACCAATTTTTGTCCCAGGTATAACAGATGGAGCTTTTGGCTCACAGATGTGGATGTACTATCAGAATCATAGAGATCTAACCGTTGATCTTTTCAAAGATGAACAGGATTTATCAGATATTGTTTTCGAATCAGAAAAAACAGGTGCATTAATCCTTGGAGGAGGTATATCTAAACATCATACTATCTGGTGGAATCAATTTAAGAATGGTTTAGATTACACAGTTTATATAACCACAGCTATGGAATATGATGGTAGTCTAAGCGGCGCGCAGACGCGTGAAGCAATCTCTTGGGGTAAAATAAAAGAAAAATCTGATAACTTAACAGTCTATGGAGACATTACAGTTATGCTTCCTCTTATGATAAACTCTTTAATGGAGCGTTTAACGCCAGAA
This sequence comes from uncultured Thermoplasmatales archaeon, assembly GCA_964384785.1. Lineage (GTDB taxonomy): Archaea > Thermoplasmatota > E2 > DHVEG-1 > DHVEG-1 > JAZKSG01. The sequence goes on from CAYLLH010000091.1 coordinate 23,984, forward strand.
TAAAGCCTTCATAGCAGTACGAATTTTTTTAGGAAGCAATGGTGTTTTTTCACCCTTGAGAAGATCAATAGTTCCCTGAACATATGTTTTAACAGTTTCATTAAAAAACCAACGACCGTAATCAGCTTCAGCACGAGATGGACTACCAACGTATCCGTCTTCTAAACCTATTTGTTTAAAAGTTTTACCAAACACTTTTAAAGAATTAAGATCCCGATAAATACTTTGTAGATCCTTATAATTATCAGCCACAAGATACGGATACTGATATTTCATAAGAGATGTTTCTCTAAAACCAGCATGAACTTCTTTGGATGTGTCAAAACCTAGTTTAGGTTCATTTTTTTCAACCATGTTATTATGAAAATAAGGACCCCAAGGTTCACACATTCTCATAGAGTACTTTGATTCAATTTTTTTTATAGCCTGATAAATTCCTTTCAAATGCATAATGCCCATATGATAACTGCAGATTACTATGTATTTGAAACCATGTTTAGCCATAGAGGAAGCATTATCATAAACCACGTTTCTAATTGTTTTAACACCTGTGTTAACACTACCTGGAAAATCCATAGCGAAATCACAACTACCTATTGGTATTGCAGGCATCAAAATAAAACTAAAATCAGGTTTTTCAACCTGAAGTTTTTTTATAGCCTCTTTAGCAGTATCAATCGATGTAAAAAGATCAGTACCCACAGGTAAATGCGGACCATGTTCCTCAAGAGGACTAATAGGTTGAAAAAAAACAGTTTTATCACGATCAAGTTCATTTATTTGTTTCCAGTTTAAATCCTCAAGTTTAACCACACTATTATTTTTCAAAGATTTTTTAGTTTTTTTAGTCATAATCTGGTAGTTACCTCACAACCCTCTTTTGTTACAATCAATGTATGTTCCTTCTGAGAAACCAGTCCTCTATCCTGCTCGATAAGTTGAGGATAATGTTTCAACATACCAAAAAACGAAAGTTTTTTTAATATTTTATCAGAAAAACCAGTGAATTCTTTTTGAAAATCTCTAGAAGAAAAAGGAAGATTTCCAAATTTTTTATTTATTTTTTTATAAACAATCACATATTTTTGATCTCGTACAATATGTGATCTATAAGTTTTTCTGCATCTGTAGATGTTGCTTCCCTCGCCAGAGATAACATGTCCTTTTCCAGTAGTTGCGAAGGGTTCAACAGCCAAAACCATATCCTCTTTTACTTTTGTACCGCCCAAATGTTCGGTCACATTTGGAACTGAAACACCAGAGTGAAGATTATATTTTTCAAGACTATGACCCGTAAGATTATCTACTGATTTAAAACCATACGATTCAATGGTTTTCTGTATTTTTTTACCAACTAAATTCAAATTAACACCAGGTTTTATTTTTTTAATAGCTTCATCTAATGCTTCCTCTGATGCAGCTAACAGATTACTATTTTTTTCTGACTCTACTTCAACAGTTACAGCAGTGTCAGCAATAAAACCCTCTACATGGGCTCCAACATCAAGTTTTACGATATCGCCTTTATGAAAAATGTTTTCATCATCAGATACAGGGGTATAATGAGCAGCTTTTTCATTAACTGCGATATTTACCGGGAAAGCTAATTTAGCATTTTTTTCAAATATTTTTGATTCCACTGCCTCAGCAACTTCTAAAAAGCTAACACCTGGTTTAATTATTTTAGCACCAAGATTACGTGCTTCAGCAGCAATTTTTCCGGCTTTAATAAGATAATCATATTCTTTCTTAATCATTAACTTTTAATCACTTCCAAAATATCATTTTTTGAAATACTGCCATCTCGTAATATTCTAACTTTATTAAAACTTACATCAACAATAGTTGAACCATTGCCGGATAGAGGCCCTTCGTCTATAAATAATTTTATATTTTCTGAACCAAGCATTTTTTTGATATCCTTGATTTCTGAAGGGGTATTAGATCCATGTATATTGGCACTAGTAGAAGTGATCGGTCCAAATTCTTCAATCAAATCTAAAGTAAATTTGTTATCCGGAATTCTTATACCCACTTTGTTAAGTCCACCGGTTACGATATCTGGACAAGTCTTTTTTTTCTTTAAAACAAGAGTCAATGGACCTGGTAAAAAATGATCTATTAGTTTTTCTGCAATATTATTCAGATAAGCTAATTTTTCTATATTTTTTTTAGAAACCGCTACAGACAAAGGTTTTGAAAAACTCCTATCTTTAATTTTAAATACTTTTTTAACAGCTTCTTTGTTATAAATATCTGCACCTATACCATAAAGTGTCTCTGTAGGATACACTATTAGAAAACCATTTTTTAAAGCATTAACAATTTTTGTTAAATCATATTTGTTCATAACAATAAACAAAAAAGAAAAAAAATGAGGTTAAATAAATTATTCTTTTTTAATGAAATCACCGAGAGTCATTCCTTGACTGCCTGAACTATGAGGGAGTTTTGAAACTTCTTTTACTTCTTCGAATAATGTTATCTCTAATTCTTTTTCAATTTTTTTTACAAGATCATCAGATGGGCGAAGATCCCCGTTTTCTATTTTTCCAACGGTTACAGTTCTTTCACCTATTTTAAAACCTAATTGTTCACGGGTTAAACCTTTCTTTTTTCTTGCATCTGTTATACGTTCATTCCAATCAGAGACTAAATCTCGATCTGTTTTCATGTCTTTATAGATATCTCGATAAACAGGTTTTTTTTGCTTTGGTAATGTACTGCTAACATTTTTTGCTCTAGGAGCAATAGGTTCTTGTATACGTTTACCATGTTGATTAAGACAATTAGGGCATAACATCATCCTTACGCCATCAACAGTTGCAGGCCGGCAACCGCTATCTCTACCACAGAGTTCACATTGCATAAACCTTTTTTCACCTCACATAAAATAAAAATATAACTATTTTTCCTCCAAATGATGAAAGATATAACTTGATATTAATCAAATTATATCATGCTTATTTTTTTAGGGTTATATCAATCCGGCTTTCTGTAAAGCCATCAAATCTTCAGTACTAAGTTTTTCTCCACGTTTGAAACGTTCATAAATCTCATCAGCTTCTTTTTGTGCTGATTCAACTTTAATGGCTTTCTTTTTCTTACTGATTTTCCTTTTATCAGAAGAAATCCCTCTTTCAAGATCATGTATTTTATCAACGGTTGTAATAAAATCTTTATGGACTTTATCAGCTTCGATTTTAGTTCTCACGATTTCTTCTTGAATAGCATCTACTTTTTTAGAAGTGTTTTCAACCTGTCTTATTAGAGAAATCATGTTCTGATGTTCTTCTTGAGCTTTTGATGCAAGTTCCTCAACAAGTTCATGTTGTTTCTCAGCTTTCTTTTTAATAATTTTTTCTTCTTCTAAAGCTTTTTTAAGCTCAGGGTCTTTATTAAGCATTTCTTCTTGTTTTTTAATCTCAGAATGTAAATCAGAAATAACTTCAATTATTTTCTTTTCTTTTTGAGCAGTCATAGGTTTAGTCATCTGCTCATTTTCAAGAGTACGGGCTTTCTTTTTAAGAGTATTTAAATCTGAACCTGATGATGCAGATCTTTTCTTTTCTAACTCTTTAAGTTGTTTTTTGATATCTGATTGTTTCTGGTTAAGTTGATTTCGTTTATCTTTAGAAACCTGAACTCTTTCATTAAGCTCATTTCTTTTTTTCTTATGAGCACTAATTTCGTTACGTATCTTCCTAACCTTAGAGTTCAACTCATCTCTTTGTTCAGCTAACTTCTTAGATTTTTTATGAAGTTTATCTCTTCTTTCCTTCAATTCATTTGCTTTTTCCTGCAAATCATTTTTCTTTTTTGTTAAATCTTCAATAGACTCAGTCATTTATATGTTACACCCGAAATGCATCAGCTTTTTTGCAAAGGGGGGATAATATTTCTCATTTATTAATTATTTGGAAGAATAAACCAATTTTTCAGTCAAAACCCTCGCGGGTCCGTTGTTTATATAAAAAAATACCATCTAATATAACTGCGAGAATACCTGTGATAAAAACCATGTCAAGGACAACAGCTCCACCAATAGTTGCATTTACGGATTCTTCAACTGAATGATTAAGTAATTCTATAAGATGGAATACATCTGCTCCGATTAAAACACCGATGGTGCCTGAAATGTAAGCCAATGGTGCTGCTTTTCTGAATTTTTTCCATAGTAAAAAAATAGAAGTCATGCTAGCTCCAACTGCTGGAAGAAGCCAAAGTGGCCAAGGTGACACAATTCCTTTTCCTGGATCGGGATAAGTTACTAAATATGTAATGATTGTTACTATGATAATTCCGATAAGTAGATGTTTCCATGATAATTTATTTTTGTAAGATAAGTAAATACTTATAATAATTGGAATTATTGCTCCGCCCGTGTTTATTCCAACTATCCAGTTGTTATATGAAAAAAGTGGAATGCTATAGAATGGTATGCCTGTTATTTTATCGAGAAAACCATATCCAAGTATAAAGCATCCAAAAATTATGGCTACAGCTTCGTAAGCTGAAAAACCCATGTATTTAAAAGCGTTTTTTATTAAAAGATACACAAAATAAAGAGCTATTATTGGTAGGCTTATGTAAATAAGAAATAAACCTATCTGAGTTAAAGAAATATCTGCTATCAACATTTTGTATTTTTGTGGGATGAAGACATTATTTATAAACCTTTGTCGTATTCGGAAAATCAAAAAAGTAGTGGTAGATTATGAGCTCCTTCCTAAAAAAAGAATGTGATCTTAAATATTTCCATGATAACAATTATTTTAGAAAAAAATGTAAAGCCTGCGGCGATTACTTTTGGACTCTTGATGAAAATGCTGAATTATGCGGTGATCAACCCTGCGTGAAATTTAGTTTTATTGATAATCCTTTAGGAAAAAAACCTATGGATCTTAGTGAGGTTAGAGAGAGTTTTTTGTCTTTTTTTGAAAAAAATAATCATTCTCGGCTTAGATATCCTGAGACTGGTGAAAGATGCCCAGTTGTTGCCCGTTGGCGATCTGATATATATCTTACAATAGCATCTATTGCTGATTTTCAACCTCATGTGACCTCAGGTGAGGTTCCTCCCCCGGCTAACCCTTTGGTTATATCTCAACCCTGTATTCGTCTTAATGATCTAGAAGAGGTGGGTGTTAGCGGTCGTCATCTTACCACCTTTGAGATGATGGGTCATCATGCTTTTAATAAAAATGTTGACGAGGTTTATTTTAAAGAAAAAACTGTGGAATATTGCAATGATTATTTTGTAAACGTAATTGGTATTCCCCGTGAAAAAATTAATTATAAAGAACAAATGTGGTATGGTGGAGGAAATGCGGGTCCATGCCTCGAAGTACTTGCAGCTGGTTTGGAGATAGCTACTCTTGTTTTTATGAATATGCGACGGGATGACAAAGGAGATTTTGAAATCAATGGTGAAAAATATTCTCCAAATCCCTTGTGTATAGTCGATACCGGTTATGGTTTAGAGCGTATAGCTTGGATTACAACGGGTACAAAAACTGTTTATGATACCGTTCTTACTGATGTTATAAAGTCGGTTACTGATAATGCTGGAGAGGATGCTGATGAATCTATTGTTTATGCTCTTGCTGATCATACTAAATGTTTAAGTTTTATGCTTGGTGATGGAATAGTTCCATCTAATGTTAAAGCAGGTTATCTAGCTCGTTTAATAATTCGTCGTTCACTTCGTTTTATAGATAAACTTGGACTTGATGTGTCGCTTAAAAAACTTGTTGGAATACAACTTGATTGTTTAAAATCTGATTTTCCGTCTCTTAAAAAAAGAGAGAAACAAATTTTTGAAATTTTAGATGTTGAAACCAAAAGATACATTGAAACATTAAAAAAAGGAAAAAGCCTAGTTAAACGTATTATCAAAGAAGACGAAACAATTGATACAAAACAATTGATTCATCTTTATGATACACATGGTATGCCACCTGAAATAGTAAAAAATATCTCAAAAAAACAGGGTGTAGATGTTGATATACCAGAAAATTTTGATTCTATGATTGCTGAACTGCATTCACATGAAAAAATCACTGAGAAAACAGAAGAAGATGAATCAGATCTTCCTAAATCAGATTTATTGTATTATACAAATCATTACACTAAAGAATTTGATGGAAAAGTAATTTGGAGTAAAAATAATGGTGATACAACAGAGATAATTGTTGATAAAACCTGTTTTTACCCGGAGGGTGGTGGTCAACCTGCTGATAAAGGATTTTTTACAAAAAATGGTTCAAAGTTTCCAGTAAAAAGAGTCTATAAACAAAATGGCTCAGTGATACATGTTGTAGAGGGACATCTCAGTAAAGAAGATATGGTTCATGGTGAAATCGACTGGGGTCATCGTTATATGCTTATGAAACATCATACTGGTACTCATGTTGTTAATGGTGCACTTCGAAAAGTTCTAGGTGAACATGTATGGCAGGCAGGATCACAATTGCATGTGACAGATGCACGTTTTGATTTTTCACATTATGAACCATTAACTGAGGAAAAAATTGAGGAAATAGAAAACCTAGCTAACGATTTTATCAAACAAAAAATCGATGTAGAAAAGAAAATAATGGATCGTAATAGTGCAGAGAAAACTCATGGTTTCCGGCTTTATCAAGGAGGAGTACCACCGGGTAACTCTATACGTGTTTTAAACATCCCGGATGTTGACGTGGAAGCATGTGGTGGTACACATCTAAACAACATTGGTGAAATCGAAAAAATAAGGATTTTGAAATCAGAAAGAATCCAGGATGGAGTAAACAGAGTAGTTTTTGCTGCAGGAAAAATGGTTGACCAATTTGAAGAACAAAAAAAACAACAATACAAGAATATAGTTTCTCTTTTTAAAGAACATTATGATATAAAAAATCATGATGTAAATTACTCTGAACAGTTACAAAAAACATCTGAGATTTTCTCAGTAACTATTGAACAACTTGAAAAAACAATACAGAGATTTATAGATGAATCTGAAGATCTTGGTAAAAGAAAAGCTGAAACTCTTGTTTCTGCTTCAGAGGATCTTTTTAATTTCTGGAAAAAATCTCAAAAAGAAAAAAAAAGTATTTCCTCAGATGAAATAAAAAATTTAATCAATACCGCTGAGAATATTCCTGGGACCAATTATAAGGTAATAATAGGCAAAACAACTTCTGAAGCCCCTGTTACCGCTGGTAAAATCATACAAAAAGACGGATTTGTTGCTCATGTTTTTGATGGAAAAAAAATTGTTTCAATGGCTTCATCAGATGTTGATATAGATCTTAGAGTAATTGTTAAAGAAATCGCAGCGATATTAGGTGGCGGCGGTGGCGGTCGGCCTGATATGACACAATGCGGCGGTCCAAAACTTGAGAATGCAGATCAAGCACTAAAAAAAGCTAAACAGTTAACTATTGAAATGCTAAAAAAAGAATAAAATTATCAAATGAGCCTGTCTGAGAAATAATTTCATATCATCTGGCACTATTTTATTGTTTGGACTTTACTCATCTTGATTAATGATACTATTGAAAAAAAAATTAT
>CAYLLH010000092.1:0-3463 GCA_964384785.1 uncultured Thermoplasmatales archaeon
AGAGAAATACCCTTTGGAGTAGGAAAAAAACTACTAATCGACTTCCTACAAGGCAACAGAGAAAACAAATCCATCAAAAAAAACAAATTAAACTACAAAAGAAACTTCGGAAGCATGATCTACACACAAGATGAACTAAAAGCACTAATAAACAACCTCATACAAAACCAACTAATAGAACACAAAAAAATAAACCCAAATAAACCCTGGAAAATGCTAACCCTAACCGACAAAGGAAAAAAAGAAATAGAACAACCCCAACTTTACAAAAGAAAACTCGCATTCAACTTCAAAAACACTGAAACCGAAATAACCAAAGAAGAAAAACAAATATTCCAAAAACATAAAAACTTTCTAAAAAAATACAACAAAGAACAAAAAAAAGCAATAATCAACCCTAACAAACACATTTTATGTATAGCCGGAGCAGGAACCGGAAAAACCACAGTTCTCACTAAAAGAATAGAGTTTTTAATAAAAAAACAAAACATCAACCCCCAAAAAATACTAGCAATCACATTCACAAGAAAAGCAAAAAAAGAAATGAAAAACAAACTAACACAGTCCAATCTAGAAAACACAGTAACAATCGAAACATTCAACTCATTCTGCGAAAAAATATTAAAAAAACACACACAACTAATCTACGATAAACCAGTACGAGTCATAAACTACAAAGACAAAATCATCATGATAAAAAAAGCATTACAAAAAATAAACATGAACCACGATCAAGCCATAGATCTATATTTTACTAAATCACAAAAAAACGGAAAAACCAAAGAACAACTACTAAACATCTTCAGAAACGACTGCTTCTTCATACGAGACTATTTCAAATTCAAACACAAAAAAATCGATGAAACCTCCTTTGAATACACAAGAACAGAACATAAAAAAAACCTACAAATGGTGATAGCAGTCTGCCGATACATAGATGCATACATGAAAAAAAATGGACTCAGAGATTTCGCAGATCAACTAATAGACACACTAACACTTTTTGACAAACACCCCCAAATAATACCAGAATTTGATCACATCCTCATCGATGAATACCAAGACATCAACTCAACACAAATCAAACTAATAGACACACTAAAAACAAAAAACCTTTTCTGCGTAGGAGACCCACGTCAATCAATCTACGGATGGCGAGGATCAGACATAAAATACATACTAAACTTCGAAGAAAAACACCCCAAATCAGAAATCATAACACTACAAAAAAACTACCGATCAGAAGAAAACCTGGTAAAACTAATAAACACCTCAATACAACACATGAAACTACCAGATCTAAAACCAAATCTAAAACCACAAAAAAACATATATCTAAAAAAACTCCAAACAGAAGAACAAGAATACCAATACATAACAAACAAAATAAAACAAACCAAAACACCAAACAAAGAAATCTTTGTCCTAGCTAGAACCAACAAACAACTAAACAAAATCTCAGAATACCTAAAAAAACAAAAAATAAAACACATAACTAGGAGTAACGAAATACAAAAAACCAAAAAAACACCACAAAAAAACACTGTAACACTAGCAACAATACATGCAATAAAAGGAATGGAAGCAGAAGAAGTCTTCATAACAGGATGCAACAACCTAAACTTCCCATGCAAAGGAAGCGAACACCCAGTAATCTCCATGGTAAAAATCGATGAATACGACAAAGAAGAAGAGGAAAGAAGAATCTTTTATGTGGCAATAAGCCGAGCCAAAAAAACACTGCATCTAACATACTCAGGAAAAAACCCAACATATTTCATCAACACAAAAATGAAAAAAATAATAGAAAACAAACCCCAAGAAAAAAACCAAACAGAACAAAACACAGACCAATCACTCAACATCATAACAAAACTAAAAAAATGGAGAAAAAAAACCAGTAACAAAGACAACATACCAGCATTTTTAATACTAAACGATCGTTCCCTATCAGAAATAGCAGAAAAAAAACCAAAAAATGAAAAAGAACTACAAGAAATATTTGGAATTGGTCCTTTAAAAATATCGAAATATGGTGAAGATATACTAAAACTCGTTAACTCATAAAAAAAAATAGATTATGATATTATTTGATTTTTTTCAGCTAAACAATTAGTTAATTCACCAGATACAATTCTTTTATAAGAAATATATACCGCAACTAAAAACAAATAAGAACTGATAATTGATAAAAAACTTGTTAGAATAAAACCTTCTGTAAAACCAGTTTTAAAAATCTGAAGAATCATTTTAATAGTTGGACTTAAAATAGATAAAATAAAAGCTGAAAATATAACCATTCTACCAAATTTGTTTACCAATTCTATAAATAAGAAAAGCAAGAATAATCCAAAAAATAAAGATGCCGTAATAGAAATAAATCCTGTTATTATACTAAAAAATGTCATTTCATCATTATAAGAAAAGAATCCAGATACAATCATAGATAAAATAATCGGAATAATAAATGCAACAACATAAAAAACTGCAGCGTATCTTACAAATTTACTATGTTTCTTACCATATTCTTTTCTTCCTACAAACATTAAGATTAAACCAATAAGAAATATTATATAACTAATAAAAGCTAAAATATTTGTAATAATTAAAAAACTATAATCATTAGATTGGATAGCATGCTGAAAAAATATTGAAAAACCTCTACTAATTATCTGACATAATAAAGCAATAAAAATAAGAATAATTCCTTTTTTTGTATACTCTTCAGCTTCTTTCATTAATTCAACCCATTACTAATTATATAACAATATATTATAAAAAATGCTATTAATATTTTTCTGCCAACAAAAACTGACTTAAAAATATTTATATAAAAAAAATAATAGAAAACAAAGATACAAAAAAAACCCTAAAAAATTTTATTTATAAATATGTCTCAATCTACCTTTTCAACATTAACCACACTATAAGAATAATTTATCTCAATACTCAAAGGATCAGACAACAAACCCCATAAAAAATTTTTAAACAAATTCTTAACCCGTCGAGAAGGACGTAACTCCTTTGTATAAGATTCTCCACGAACACACCAATCACCATCAAAACCCTTAGTAAAATCAAAAACATCATACATATCCCAATACAGCTCCAAAGCCTCATCAGAACTATTAGCCACCAATTCAAAATCAGGCGGACAATCATTTAAAACAACAGATGAAACAAAAACAGTAGGATCCCTACTACTCAAAACCCTATCATACAAAAACTTAGAACCCAACTTAACACCCCTAATCCTACCACATTCCTCACCCACAGGACTAACAACAGAAACATCAAGCCTGTCACCAGTTAAACCAAAAAATTTTACATAACGATCATTCCAAGAAACAGACACATTAACAGTTTTCAAAAACTTTTCATCAAAACCAAAATCATAACAAAAACTTAAAGAACCATCAAACAAACCATTAAACAAACTACCATCCCTAAACAAACGAGAACG
>CAYLLH010000093.1:0-1738 GCA_964384785.1 uncultured Thermoplasmatales archaeon
GATGTTTAACATAAATTTTTGTTTGGTTGCGGTTATCTTTCGTATATCAACAATAGCAGATAGCTTTACCGATCAATAGAAGAAAACCACTTAATCCAACTCCTAAGATACCAAACCAACCCACCTCAGTAAAAACCATTATGAAAGCCGGCAGTTCACTCCATATTTATTATCAACCTTGGCAGATGAATCATATATCAACAACAGCTGCTAACAGCTGCCGTTCATAACAAAAATATACAAAATGAAAACAGTATCATTCACCCCCTCCTCTTTTTTTATATCAAACACGGCGTTTATATTTATCCAAGATGGCAGCCACCTGCTATCTTTTTAAAAAAACATCAAATAAATATCTATTTTAAAAAAAGTTTTTTAAAAATTATTTATTGTGTGATGAAACAATCTGCTCTAACTTTTGGAAAAGAGGCGGAATATCTTGTTTTGCGGTTCTCCAAACGATTCTTAGATCAATATCAAAATAACCATGTATCAATCTGTTTCGCATTCCGACAACCTGTTTCCAGGGTATATCTGAGTATTTATTTTGAATTTCTTTGGAAATGCTGGCTCCTGCTTCACCTATTATTTCTAAAAGATGAACTACTGAAAGTTGTAATTTTCTATCTTCTTCAAAATCTTTAAAATTTTTATTTTTTGTGAATGAAACAATTTCATCTGCTGCATCCTGCATATGTTTCAGTCGGATTAAGTCAGCTTGCTGCATAAATGACCTCTGCATTAGAAATGACTTTCTTTCTGAAGTATCTACTTAGATCCTTTGGTGTTCTTAGATCGATTTTTTTCCCCTTAAAAAATTTTGAGAGTTGTTCTTCCATTTTTAAAAGATCGAAAAAACCTGGGATATGATCTTCTTCAAATTCTACAAGGACATCTATGTCACTATCAGAACTAAAATCTCTTCTTAGGAATGATCCGAACAATGCTAATTTTTTAATATGGTTTTTTTTACAATATGATTCTATTTTCTTTTTTGGAATGTTTATACCATGTAACCTGTCAGGTGGTGTCATTTTTAATATTTTTTATTCTTTTTTTTATTTAAATAATTTTTCTTTTAGAATTTATACTAATTTTATTGAATATAATTGTTTCTTTTTTTGGTTATACTTCCTTGGTCGATGAAAAATTTTTTTTTGCATTCTATTTTTAGCATGCCATTCATATTTTTCATTAAAAAGTCAAAAAGAAAGATGACGGTTTTTTTGTAACATAAATTTTAACGTAAAATCACCCAAGATTTAGTTTAGAGGTTTCTCGCTTGGATTTATGTTAAAATATTTTTTTACTTCTTTTTTAAAACTGGAATTTGTTGTCTATTATCGATATTTTTTTTGTTCTAAAAGTAGACTTTTTCAAATAAGAGAAAATGATTTTTGTGTCATAGATACCGACTTTATCGGTAGTTATAACATTTTTTTGTATTTAGTGTTTTTTGTTAAGCGTTGCACATGACGTTGTTTGTAAAAAAAATATACAAAGACTCTTTATCTATCACACTTTTTTTTATTGAGTTTATATTACTTGTTTCTTTCAAAACATCAAAAAAGTAGTAAATTGGCTGAAAACAAGTTTACTGATTATCCAAACCAAGTGTATAGCAACTATAGTTTTCTTAAAAAACAATCATTAACCTTTCTAAAGAATAATACCAATCAACCATGAATCACATGCAAAAACCCATCAATCGCGAATTACGTGCAAAAAATGTCTGTTA
>CAYLLH010000094.1:0-1961 GCA_964384785.1 uncultured Thermoplasmatales archaeon
ATTCGGTCTTATAGAGGCGATAGTATTAGCTATTATTGTCATGGTGTTAATGGGGATAATTAAAATAAAATAAAATATTTGATTTCTTGGATCTGAAAACAAGAAACAGGAACGAATAAAAAAAAATAATGAGGTGAAAACAATGAATAAAAACAGAGAATTTACAGTCTTTGAAAACGATATGGACTGGAGAAAACGAAAACATCTTCAATTATTAGAAGCAGATGACTTTCGAAGAGCAAGATTTACAAGAGCAGATTAAAAATTATAGTATTTAACGCTGAAAACTAAGAAAAATAAGTAAATCAAAGCGTCAAAGACGATTATATCGTCTAAGTCTATTTTTTTTTTTTATGAGGATAAATAATATGGTAAAATGTGAAAAATGTGATAAGAAATTAGGTATTCTATAAGGATATCGTCATCCTGCATTAGGAACAAGTTTTTCTTTTAGAGGGCAATCATTTTTTTATATATTTCTTTAACTAATAAAAATTAGCGGACCTGGCGAGTTAACCCTGTTCAACAGGAAGGAAACTGCATAGAATAGGGGGTGTTTCTTACACTTAAATGCAATATCTGTTATAGTATCTTTTTCAAAAATTCTATTACTTCATCAAAGACACTAGTAGCAGATGGTAATTCTGCTAATTGATGTTGCAAGGAACCTTTCCAAGTTTTTTCATAATTTGTTTTTCTAGTAACTAACTCATCAATATTTGGTTCTACATTTTTGTATTTACATTTCTTTAGAAATACTGTTTTATCAAGTGTCGTTTTTTTGTTTAAATGCCATTTTTGGAAGATATGCAAGTAACCAGTTTTGTGCATAATCTCTCTCGATTGTGCTAATTGGTATATTAAAAGATCGAGCGTTTTCTTTGAATTCAGTTTCAGGTATCACTCAAGATCACCTAATTCTTCATTGATGATAAGATTCCATTTAGCATTAAGTTTGTTTGAATCTGGAAGTATTGGATCAAGTTTCAAATAATTCCTAGTTTTTATTTCTGGAAGATTAATTGGAATCTTTAAAAAATCACAGATATACCCCAACCTTCGTATAACACCGGTATTGTTAATTTTTTTTGCGTATTTTACAAGTCTTTTTTTGTCATATTCTTCAGTTTGTAATGCTTTTGCAACTTCTATTATACCTCCAGCATGTTGTGGTTTATCAAGGCAATCAATAATTGTTTTTTCTCTATTTGTTAGATTTATTTTTGTTTCCTCAAACCATGCTTTTTCTATACCAAAAATTTTCTCCTCTTTTATTCTAATAATTTTATATGGGATGCCAAAAATTGTAACTTCTTGATGTTTTTTTCTAGATGTTGTTTGAATAAAAACAGTACGTGGTATTTGTTCTGTAAATCCATAATAATTTAATGCAGACCAATATGAAATAATACAAGGGTCGACAAGGTATGAACCAATTACAAATTCATGTAGAGTATATTTTCCTTTTTCAGCTCCAAGTGGTATTACAATGTATTTTCCTTTTTCTATCCTTTCAATCCATCCTTTTTTTTCTAATCTTGAAAGACTAACTTTTAAAACATTTTTATTTGCATGGCTAATCCGCTCTGCATCTTCAATTGTAAATGCTTTCTTTTTAGATAATTCATCCAGCAAACTAATTCTCATTTATGTACACCATAGTTAACAATATTGTTTACTTTAGTGTATATTATTGAGAATATTTTAACCTTGTGTATTCTAATCTGTTGATCATAAAATATAAATATCGGTAAATGTTATTTTTCACCGATACCGATATATATTAGTAACTACATATCGGTATATCATGAAATATTCCGATACCGATATTATCATAAATGATTCGCTTGTAAATAAAATTAAAAAGAAAAAGCAAAAATTAGATTCATTAAGACCACTTCCAAAAGATGCTGTTAAAAGAATTATTGAAGATATCCGACTTAGACATACATATCATTCAG
>CAYLLH010000095.1:0-8927 GCA_964384785.1 uncultured Thermoplasmatales archaeon
CATAGTTCAATATCTTAGGTTCAATTCTTTTTTTAGCACATCCCATCCATGATTAAAAAAAATGATTTATCCCCTAATTATTTATTTCGGGATGAAGCCTAAATATTCCTTTAAGTTTGAACAATAGATGCGAAAAGAAACTGACCAAGAATAACTGTAAGAGAAAAAACAGCTATAGCTGTTGGCATAGTCTTTCCTAATGAGTACATATATGTAGCCTTGTCATCACCTTGATCTATACCATTTGTAAATCGCACTATTAAAAAAATCAACTCAATCAAGTATATTCCTATTACAAGTACAAAAAACTCAGGGCGTACATTTTGAACCGAAAAAGATGTGGCAACTGTTGGCATTGAAACACCAGCAGCTGAAGCAGTTGCCTCTGTTGGAACCTTTCCTGACATGTCACTAAGAATATTTGTTATAAGTTTTGTAATTGAAAGAGTAATCCCACCTATGATTGGTGCAAAAACTGCAACGGTTCCACGTAAGGTTGATGTTAAAGAATAAAGATTATCACGTATTCTGTTTTCAACTTCTTGTAGTTGTTTTAGATGATCAGCAATCCTAATAATAGATATACTAACTGCTTGTTGGCTTTTCTTTATACCTTCAACAAAAAGCCGCATTATTGCTTTAACCCGGTTAGAATAAACATATTTTAAAGAACCAAACTCAGGGCTAAACATAGCCTCAGACATATTGGTATGCAAAGCTGTTAAATTATAACCTGTTTGTTTAAAAACCTTAGATATCTCTGACCCCTCCATAGTATCAGCTGCATAAATGAAACTTTCCTCCGGTGATTTATCCTCACTGATTCGTTTACCAAGAATATATAATGCATCACCAAACTCTCGTTCGATTTGTTTTATTTTATCACGGATTTTTTTATAAGGACTATAAACACTTAAACTATAGATTGTAACTGTTGTAGCAAAACCCCAAATCAAAAAAAGTGTAACAGGAAACATTGTGTTTAAACCCTGAGGATCTACAATAAAATTTATAGTGCTATTCGGGTGACCATTTGGAAAAAAACCAGGAAGCAAGATAAAAAACAAACCAGGAATCGCGATTATAAAACCAACAATAGATGCAAAAATCAGGCGTTTTTTCTTATTTATTTTTATAAGATCTGGATGATTATCAGGAATATTAGGAGGGTTAAATGTTGCAGGACGTGACAGAAGAATACGGCGGGTATACCAGAAAATGAATAATGGAAGCAGGATATCATATAATAAAAAAACCTGAAAAATGTTTATCTGCATTCCAACCAAGCCGGCAGCGGGAAGCATAGCAACTAAAGCCAAAGGAATCATAATTCCAATGGAATAAATAAACATAGTAGGTTGATGAAGACGACTTGCAAACTTGTTCATAAGATCCCTTGTTCCATCAAGAGCTACATCCAAAGAACGATTCAAAGTAATCAAACGAGATGCCTCATCTTTTTCATGAACCGAGCTGCGAATAAGATGAAGACTTCTTTTAAAATACTCGCTCCATTTACCCCAAAGTGTTGCAAAGCTAGTAAGAGCATCATCAATACCATGATAAATCCTGATTTCCATATCCCAAAGCATTTTACGAAGATCATTACCCAAAGAAGTATTAGATTCTGATGCAGCAAACTTAGTGCTATTCTCCAAATTTGGGACAAGCTTCAGATACATAACCAGATAACTTAGAATCTCGGGTATATCTCCAAGTGAATGAATTTTGATAAAACGAGCATAAGTCTTAGGATATGTTGCAAGAAAATTCATCAAAACCAATGGAACAAGAATGGTACATAATGCCATCAGAAGAAATGTAAACAAATCTATGTTCAAAATGTTGAAACGATAACAAATAAGAACGAATATATCAAAAAAGAAAAAACCAAGAAAACCAAGAAAAGCACCCATGTATGAAACACGAAGAATATCAATAGGTTCAATCATTAGACCTGTGAAATTTAGATTTTCGATATACTCTTGTGGAAAAGTTTTCCTAATTTTATTATATGTTTTTAGATCCTTTTTTACCATCCATGGAAAATAGCGGTTAGCAAAATTAGATAATTTTACATACCAGTGATCTTCAAGGTTCATGGTTGCATTCCAACATAATTTTTAAACCATTTCTTCCAGTTTTTCTCAACCCAGCTATAGTCTACTTTTCCCTTACGTGCTTTACATTGTTCTATAAACATCCAAAAAGCATTATTTGCATCACGATTCGCTTCAGCTTCTAGAAGCAATGGTTTCTCTTTAGCATGCTCTACAATAGTTTTTTTTATTTCAGCTCTGAGCCTTATGTTTTCTAATGCTTTTTCAACAGTCATACCCCATTTTAGAGCAATATCACGTAGGATTTGTGATTGACCCATATCTAAAAGATCAGTAGAGGTTAGTTTATCCTGGGATGCATCATAAAGCATGACATCCTGAAACACTTTATCGGGATCTGGTTCAGACGACCAACCTGTTTTAGTTATCTCAGAAATCTGAATAACACGGCGTTTACGTTCTATACCTCCTTCTAAACGTATCGGTGCAGCAATAACAACTGCATCCACTGCTTTAAACGAAGTAGGTGGTACACCTATGTCATATACTACACGTTCATAGACATCACGTGTGGTACTACCATGGATGGTTCCCATGATAAGGTTTCCAGCAGCACCAACTCTCATAGCTTCAAAAAGTACTTTTGCTTCAACACCACGTACCTCCCCAAGGATAAGAACTGATTCACCTAGTCGAAGAGCGGTGCGTAGTGCATCAGATGGACTAACTTCAGTTGATGCTGCACCTGATGAGATACTTTTTGTGATAAGACTCTGCATTTTATAATTTAAATTCTGAAAATCATCAACTGGTACCTCCGGTGTATCCTCTATTGTTAATATACGGAAACGTTGAGGTATCTCTAAAACAAGGGATCCAAGCAATGATGTTTTACCAGCACCTCTGCTTCCAGCTATAAGAAGTGATGCTTGTCCATCAATAAGAAAACTTAAGAAACCCGCAGCAAGTGGTGATATCATTTTGTTTTCCACAAAACGAGTTAAAGTCCATGGTTTCTGACGATGACGACGGAAAGCAAAAGCAATACCTTTAGGTGTTAAAGGATTACTGATAGCTGCAACACGAGTATGATAACTCTCCAAATCCATATCCAACGTTGGTGACGCCTCAGAAAAAGCTCTACCGCTCAATGTTCTAAAACGTGATGCTAAGGCATCAATATCTGCATTGGATAAAAAAATATTAGAGGTGTATTCTTCTCCATCCACTACAATATGTAAAGGATTAGCAATCACAGGAGCGTTAACATAAACATCTTGAACACGTGAGTCGAGTAAAAGATCCTCAAGAATTCCAAAACCGGCAGTATAACGGGAGAAAACATCTGCAAGATACTCAATACGAGTTGCAGATAAATTTAGACCATAATCTTCAAGCATACCTGATACTACTTGTCTTGCGAAATGCCTGAAATATTCTCTTGCTCCTTCTGCATCCATAAAAGATGTATCTACAGGTCGATGTTTTGAAAGATGATCTCGAACACGTTCAAGAAGATAAATCTCATCACGAGGAAGATCATACTCAGAAGGCGATACAAAATAAAGTTTTTCAGGCCGGTTTTTTAACATATACATTGAAACATTCATAGGACGACGATCCCGCCCCTTTACTTCATATGATTCAAGAAATACAGCATCTGCAGGTGGTTCAAGTTGAATAAATGAATCAACAAAACCGGGTCGAACGTATGGTCGGATGTAGTTTGTGTAAAAAATATCTCTATTGATTTTTTCCTCTGTTAAATATTTTTTAAAATCGCATTTCTGCATCATTTCAGATAAAACTTGTTTGAACTCTTGTATACATTTATTACAGTCTTTGTCTTTATTTTCTTTGTTGTCATGTAATTTTTTTAGTTTTAAAAAAGCATCAACCGGATCAGTTTGTGATGTTTCAATTATCTCTTTTATCTTTTCATATCTTTTGTCGTTACATTCTTTGCATTTATCTAAACCTTGATCGGGTAGGCTTATATGTCCATATGTTCCGAGTCCTTCTATAAAACGTGTTAAATCTTTTAGGATGTCTAGTTCTTTTCCTCTGAAGACTTTTACAAATGCATGGTTCATTATTAGTTGGGTTACACCGTGTTCGTTTTGAAGTATTTTAAAAATATTTTTTATACATCTTTTGTCAAAAATTGTGGAGTCGCCTATTTGGCATTTTCTACAGTTTATGATAACGGTTTTGCTACCAGTTCTTCTGATAGCGTTGTATATACATTTTATTTCTTCCAATAAAAGCCTCCATCAATTTTTTTGACAAAATGTTAATGTATATAATGATATAAATAAATAATGTAATATTAAATACATTTTCTCCATGAATATGTTATTATGTTGACAAAATGTATATAAAAGATTATATGTTATATAATAATTTAACAATAAAAAAATAGATTTTTTGAGGAGGCCTAAAGAACAAAGGATGAAAACAACTCAAACAGGAGTAACAGAAAAACTATATGTTCTAGGAAGAAGAGAAAAAAAACCAGGAGCAACACTAAACATCGGAAGATACTACGCACTTGATTCATCCTTAGGAGCGAATGTAAACGTTGACATCCTACGACCCCATGTAGTACTAATATGTGGTAAAAGAGGATACGGAAAAAGCTACACCATAGGAGTATTTTTAGAAGAAATAGCTAAACTAGAAAAAGAAATCCTAGAAAACCTATCGGTGGTTGTGTTTGATACGTTAGGTATATACTGGACAACCTCTAAACCAGATATGGATAACCAAAAAACCTTACGAAGATGGAATCTAAAACCCCAAGGATTTAACATAAAAACCCTGGTTCCAAAAAAATATGTAAAACAATATCAAAAAAACCATATCAATGCTGAAAGTTTTTCAATAAGAACCTCAGAACTATCACCATTCCACTGGTGTAAACTCTTCAACATTAAACCCACTGAACCACTTGGCGTAGTCTTAACACGAGCTGTACTAAAACTACAAGATAAAGGTAAACTTTTTTCAATAAAAGATTTACTAAAAACAATAAAAGAAGACAAAAAAAGCGATGAAACCGTAAAAGGCGCAGCTGAAAACTTTTTTAAAACAGCTGAATCCTGGGGAGTTTTTGATAAACAAGGAGTTTCAGTTAAAGAACTAGTAAAAAAAGGAAAAATCACGGTAGTGGACATAAGTCAACTCCCTGATCCAACATTAAAAGACATAGTTGCATCAACAGTTGGAGAAAAAATCTTTATCGAGCGAATCAAAGCAAGAAAAATCCATGAACAAAAAAAGATGGGTATTGATGTTGGAGAAGAAGAAATACCAATGGTTTGGATGGCAATTGATGAAGCACATCTATTTTTACCCGAGAATAAGCATACTCTTGGAAAAGAAGTTTTTATAAATGAATGGATGCGACAAGGAAGACAACCCGGGCTTAGTCTTATAATGGCAACACAAAGACCCAGCAGTCTGGATTCTGAAGTATTATCACATAGTGATATAATCATATGTCACCGTTTAACTGCTCAAGAAGATATAGCTTCACTTGGAAAAATAAGACCAACATATATGCATGGTTCAATTGAAGAATCCATAAAAAAGATAGGTGATGAAAGAGGAGTTGGTCTTATTGTTGATGATACCTCTGAATCATCGCATATCATCAAAATACGTCCTCGTCTAAGTTGGCATGGAGGCGCAGAATCACTTGTTTTAGAACCCTAAAAAAAATTTTGATTTGTAGGTTGAATTAAATGAAAATTAAATCAGGTTTAAAAAAACTTGACAATAAAGCCGCTGATTTTCTACCGATTAGGTTAATCGTAAGCTTGGTAGTAATAGTTGCAATAACTGGGCTCATGGGATTTGGACTTTATAATCTTTCAATTACGCAATCTGAAAATCAGGTAGATCAAGAATGTAAAGAATTGATATCTTCTTTGAATAGTATGGTGGCTAAAGGAGAACCACGAGATGTTTATGATGTTAGTGGAACTCGTGGTAGTACTCGTGTTGTCGAGTTGGATTTACCAGATAATCTTTTATATCTTTCTTTTGGAATGGATCCAGATCCATTAAACAATGGAAAACTTAGAAGTGGTCTAGACGGTGAAGGTAATGTAATTTTTTATAAATTAGAGGGTGGCAGTAAAAAAAGTATCTGGCTTGATGAAGATTTCAAATTTAGAGAGGGACTACTTTATTCGAAAAATCCTGATAAATGGATTATTATTCCTTCTTCTCTATGCGACCCTGAGGGTTATGTTATCTCGGATGGTGGTGAAACAACTATAACTTTTGAACTTGTTAAAGATGGTCAAGAAAACCTTATTTTGATTCATGCAAGAGATGAATTTTTTGGAGGATTAAATAATAATATAATTCAGATAATAAACAAGTATCTTAATTTACTTAGATCATATGTTTTCTGAGAATCTTCCGAGTGTTTTGTAGCATCTAGTTAGGTCTTTTTTATCTATTATTATGTTTAGTTCTGTTTTTGTTAAGATTATGTCATAGATGTTTATGTTTTCCCATGCTAGAAATCTACTTATTTTGTATAGTATTCCTGGACTGTATAGGAAATCTTTTGAATATGTTAAGGAGATTGATACTAGGTTTTCAATTGTGTCTAATACCTTTTCATCTTCTAGAACATATAGGAGTTCTTCTTTGTATTTTTTATTTGTAATGATTGCTACTTCAAAGTTTCCTTGTATTATGTTTAAAACTCCACCTTTTTTAAAATCAATTATGGGGTATATGTCTTGTATTTTACTTAGAAGAGTTGGTGATTCTTCTAGAACTAGGTAGTAGATATCTGTTTTGATTGTTTCTATTGAATAGCTGAATGATGCTTCTTCTGTTTTTTTTTCGATTTCATTTGAGTTTCTTCTTAAAGCCATTACTATTGTGTTTGTTTTTACGGGTTTACCTATTTCTTGTTCTATTTCTGGTTTTAGATTTGCTGCTACTTTGTTAAATGATACTAAATCGTTATTTATTGATTCTTGTAAAAGTACTTTTTCTTTCAGTTTTTGCTTAACTACTCCACTTATGGTTACTATAATAACACCTCCACAAACTTCCCCGAGGTTATTTTTGTTATATATGTAATACATTGTATATATGTTTTTTTGTAAAAAAAATTTTATAATAATTAAATTTTAAAAAACAATAATTTTACAAAAAACCTCAAAATAACCACTGGTGGAATATAATTCAAAAAATATGTTCGATAAGAATTTTTAAACCTATAAAAATTAATATAATACCACCTAAAATTTCGATTTTCCCTTCAAAAAAATGACCCTTCTTGTTTCCAATATAAACACCAAAAAAAGATAACAAAAATGTTACAACACCAATAATAATTATAGGAGTTATAATCGAAATCATAAGGATCGAAAAACTTATACCTACAGCAAGTGCATCAATACTTGTAGCAATTGAAAGCATTAATAAAATATAAATATTCAAAGGATTAGTTCTTCTTTCGATAGATTCAATTTTTATTGACTCATAAATCATTTTACATCCAATAACACTAAGAAGAATAAATGCCACCCAATGATCAACACTCTCAATAAACTCCCTTAAACCTAAGCCTGCAAACCATCCAATTATTGGCATAAATGCCTGAAACATACCAAAAAATACTGCAATTAAAAATGCATGTTTAATCTTAAGATTTTTAATAGCCAATCCACTTGTGATAGAAACTGCAAAAGCATCCATTGCTAAACCAAAAGCTATGATTATTATGTTAAAAATTTCCATTAATTCCTTACCTTGAAGTTATGTGTTCTATATAAATTATTATTTATTTTTTCTTATAGTGTGGTCGATTTAAAAAATGTAGGTGAAGGGATTTAAGCACCAAAATACCATTAAAATTTTTGTTGTTTCTCATATCGAATTAAAAAAGTAAGCCTTATTAGTAATCACTATTTTTATATATTACTATTAGTTGGATGTGCGTGATACTATGGAATATTTCTATGAACTCTTTTCAGATTTCCCTTGCGGCGGATACAGAGAAAACAAATCTACACAAAATTTGTTATTATATCCTCACTTCAAGTTGAAACATGGTAAAAAAATGATAACAGAAAATATAAATTCAAATCGAGAATGCGAAGACTATATTGGAGCTTAAAAATGTCGTTCAAAAGAATTCTACTAATTAAACCATCTGGGAGACATGGTCTATCTTTTGCATTTGATATAATCCCTACTGGACTTGAATATATTGCAGCATGTGTGGAAGATATAGTTGATGAAATCAATATTATAGATTTAGAGATGGAACCTAAGCCGATTCAAAAAACTGTTGAAAAATATTTGAACATGCTTAAGCCAGATCTCGTTGGAATTTCAATGTCTGCAACAGAACACAGCGAAGGATTACAAATTGCAAGATTAGCAAAAAATCAAGGTATCACGACAGTTCTTGGTGGATATCACCCTACAGCAATTCCAGATGAACTGCTCTCACACTCACAAGTAGACATCATAGTTCGAGGTGAAGGTGAACACATAATGCATGAACTGATTACAAAGGGGGATGCAAAAGATGTTAACGGTGTTTCTTATAAAGAAGGTAAAGAAATAATTCATAATCCGAATCAAGAATTCATCGAGGATTTAGACAGCTTACCGTTTCCAGCACGACATCTCAGACGATACACGTATCATACAACGTTAATGAATGATAGAAAACATGATGTGCTTACCACCTCCCGGGGTTGCTGGGGTCGATGTAATTTTTGCTGCGAACCCCACATGAGTAACAGTCATCAACGATATCGTTCCCCAGAAAATGTTATGGACGAAATTTTTGAAATAGTTAAATTTCATAATGAAAAACCTCTT
>CAYLLH010000096.1:0-29334 GCA_964384785.1 uncultured Thermoplasmatales archaeon
CATAGTTCAATATCTTAGGTTCAATTCTTTTTTTAGCACATCCCATCCATGATTAAAAAAAATGATTTATCCCCTAATTATTTATTTCGGGATGAAGCCATATTTTGCAAAACATTTATAAATATATAATCTATAACATTATTTGGTGTCTGGAGGCAGAATACATTGTCTAAATAAATCAGACCTAATCGGAATTCGATAAAGAATTCCAAGATAAGGGGGAGAAGTCAAAAACTTCTTTCCAGACCCATTTTTTCCAATACTTTATAAACAAAAAATTAAAACAGTAACAAAACTAAAAAAAATATAACAAATAAACATCAATAAAAAAATAAAACAGAAACAAAAGTTCCTTAAAAACAAATAGCGTAATGTTTATATTACAAAAAAACATGTTAAAATTTTAAAAAAAGTGAATTAAAAACATGATACAACCATACTCCAAAGAAGAAGAAAAATACATAAAAAAACTAATGCAAAAACACGGAAAAAATAACAAACAATGCAAGGATAATAAAGGGTATGAATCAAGTTAAAAATAGGATAAAAACTCTTTTTCTACATTTTTTTTTATAACATTAATTAGTAGTATTTTTATCTCTGGTTGTGTCGAATTAGAAAAAGATACTGAAAATTTTGAGTTTTCAAAAAAATATGAAGTTAAAGTATTAGATATTATAGATGGCGATACAATAGATGTTGAATTTCAAAACGGAAGTAAAGCAAGGATCAGGTTTTTAGGTATTGATACACCTGAAACAAATCAAAGTTATAATAATAAAAATGAATATCTAAACATAACTGATCTAAAATGTTTGACTAACTGGGGTTTAAAATCTAAAAAATACACTACTAAATATCTAAAAGATAAGACACTTTATATTGAATTTGATGAAGAAGCTGGTTTCAAAGGTGGATATGGTCGATGGCTTTCCTATATTTATTTTATTAATGGAACTGATTTCAATGAACTACTTCTAAAAAATGGTTATGCGCGAGTATACACATCTGAAGATTTTTCTAAAAAAGAACAATACGTAGAATTACAAAATAATGCAATAAATAAAAACAAAGGATTATGGAAATGTAAATAAAAAAAATAATTTTTTTTTTAAATCTACCACCAACGACCTCTTTCCTGATAAACCTCTATAAATTTTTTGATACTCCGATCATATGTTTTCTCTACATCATCCGGAAAAAAACATGCAGGCAGTTGTTCCATATCCCAATGATAACGCAAGCATTCACAACACATACCTTTACGATCACATGGATATGTACAGTTACAATCTTTTTTATTTTCTTCTTTTTGACATTCAACCATAAACTAATGTTTCACCTCCGCTTCAACAATTTTTTTAAATCTTTATATGAAAAGGTGTTAATAATATCTTTTTGTTCAAGCCAACCACGTCGTGCTTGTGCTATACCAAAACGCATAAAACTCATATGATTAAGAGTATGCGCATCTGTTCCAATTACAAATTTAACACCATATTCTTTTGCCTGCCGTGCTAAAAAACTATTAAGATCAAGCCGGTCAGGAAAAGCATTAATCTCAAACATAACATCGTTGTCAACTGCTGATTTAAAAATCTTTTCAAAATCAAGTTTAAGCGGTTCACGACGACCAATAAGACGACAGGTTGGATGCACAATAAAATCAACAAAATCATTACTCATAGCATTAACCAAACGATCTGTAGCTTCTTTTTCAGTCATCTTAAACCGTCTATGAACACCAATTCCAACATAATCAAGACTTTCAAGAATCTTTTTGGAGTAATCGATACTCCCGTCATTATTGATTTCACATTCCGTTCCACAAAGAATACGTATATCTGAAAATTTTTTATTCAACTTCTTAATCTCATCGATTTTTTTCTTTAGTCTTCTTTCACTGACTCCATTTGCAACCTTTAACGATTCAGAATGATCAGCTATACCAACATACTCATAACCAAGACTAATAGCCTCTTTTACAACATCTTCAATAGTTTCAGATCCATCACTATAATTCGAATGAACATGCAGATCACCTTTGATTTGGTCATACTCTACAAGCTTTGGAAGACTATCTTCTTTTGAAGCCTTAAATTCACCATTATTCTCACGAAGCTCAGGAGGAATAAAATTTAAACCAAGTTTTTCATAGATTTCTTTTTCATTCTCACCAATAATGTATTCCTCTGTCCCCTTATCAAAAAGACCATACTCATTAAGCTTGTAACCCTTTTTTATAGCAAGACTACGCATAGTTACATTATGTTCTTTTGAACCAGTGAAATACTGTAAAGCGGCACCAAAACTTTTTGGTTCAACAACACGAAGATCAACCTGTAAATCATCATTTAAAAGAACACTAGTCTTAGTACTACCCTTGAGAAGAACACGTTTCACATCCTCAAACTGAACAAAATAATCCATAACCTCATCAGGATATTCAGATGAAACCAAAATATCAACATCACCAATGGTTTCACGCATACGTCGAAGACTACCCGCTAAACTAATTTTTTTTATTTTATCAAAATCTTTTAAAAAATCAAAGTACTTATTTCCATTTAGATAAGCCTTATTAATCAAAACACGACCCATTGTTTTACTCTGAAGCTTTATACCACGCAGAATATTTTTCTCAGTTACCTCTCCAAAACCATCTAAATCCCTTAATTCACCATTTTCACAGGCCTCACCAAGCCGATCAATAGACTCTATACCCATTTTATTATACAAAACAGAAACCTTCTTAGGACCTAAACCAGGGATTTCTAAAAGCTTCAGAAGACCCAAAGGAATCTCTTTTTTTAGTTTCTCATAATATTCTAGACTACCAGTTTCAACATACTCCCTAATTTTTTTAGCAAGAGCCTCTCCAATACCCGGAATAGACTGCAAACGATTCTCTTTAACCAAAACCTCTATATCCTCATCTAAAACCTGTATACGTTGAGCAGCCATACGATACGCACGAGTTTTAAAAAAAATATCACCACGAATATCCAACAAATCTGCAATCTTATACAAAAGCTCAGCAACTTTCCTATTATTCATTTTTCCACAAAAACCTCAGCTTCAACCAAATCACCATCAACAACACCAAGCCTGTCACGAAGATAAACCGGAGAAATAAACTCAAGAATATTAGAATAATGACCACGAACAGGAAGAACAAGAGCTCCTTTCACATCACCAACAGAAGCCTTAAAACAATTAACACTACCAAAAGTACGGTTATCAGTTTTAAAAGACTCAATTTGTATCCCTTCAAATTTTTTCAACAAACGAAGCTTGTTACGCTCAACATTTTTAATCTTAAGATTAAACGTACCTGGATAAGGCTTAAAACCAAGCCGGGATTTAAACTGCTCAATATAATTTTCCTGGGTGGTATAATAACTACCTTCACCCAGACCAGAGACAAGTTCTCCTTTAAAAAAAAGTTTTTCTTCAAGCTCAAAAATACGACGATACTGATTAAATTCATCTTCAAGAATCTCTGAACCAGCATCATTAATCATAATACGCTGTTTTTTAACACCCATCTCACGAAGAATCAAATCTTTTTTATCAAGCTCCAAAAGATAACGAGAAGCAGTCTGTTGACTAGTATCAAGCTGAGATGCTAACTCCTCAGAAGAAATCTCAACCTTATTTCTAACCGCACCCAAAAGAGCAAGTTCCTTAAGAGTCTGCAACAGATAATATTTCAAAAAAAATCTTACACCTCCCCAAAACAAAAAATCTCAATCAAATCTTCTCAGCAAGTTTCTCTCCTTCCTCAGTAAACTCAACAACGTTACCATCAACCTTAATCAAACCATTCTCTTCTAAATCTTTAACGATTTTATCAGCAATACGTTTAACAATACGATGTTTCTTCACAATAAAATTAATATTGTTATCACCAGCAATTATACTATCAAAAATAGTTTTCCTATACTTATTTGAAAGAATATAGCCTTCATCCATAAATATTAAACCAAATACCAATATTAACCCCTCCAAAATAAAGTTTTTCAAAAAAACCAAAAACAAAAAAAAGGAATAAATTGATAAAAAATGTTTAGAAAACTACCAGAAATATTAACAGCAGATGAACTTTTAGAAATAGCTTTCAAAAGAACCAAAAAAGTAAAAATACAAGATAGAGATGCATTCTACAGACGAAAAAAAACTGCTCTTGCAAAAACAGAATCATTCTGCAACTACATAACAACAACCTTTCAAAAATATGTAAAAAAATTTCCATCACTAGAACAGCTACCAATGTTCTACCAAGAAATAATCGATATAAAAATAAACACAGATAGTCTAAAAAAATCACTTGGTGCAGTGGATTGGGCAAAAAAAACCATAGAAAAAATTTTTAATTCTCAGTTCAAAAACATGAAAAGAAGCGGCGATTTGGATTTTATACTACAAAAACAAAACGAACTATACGGTAGAATATCAAGTATAGTAAAACAAATCAAAAAAGAACTAAAAATCCTAAAAGAAGCACAAAGAATAATAAAAAAACTACCTGGAATAGAAGATATACCCACTGTGGTAATAGCAGGCTATCCTAATGTTGGAAAATCCTCACTTTTAACAAACATAACCAAAGCCAAACCACACATCGCAACATATCCTTTCACAACCAAAGAAATACATGTAGGTCACATAAAATACAAAGAAAAATATGAAAACAAAAAAATCCAACTAATAGACACACCAGGACTTTTAGACCGCCCAACTGAAAATCGAAACAAAATAGAACAACAAGCAATAGCAGCTCTAACTCATCTAGCTGATATCATAATTTTTATTTATGATCCCTCTGAAACGAGTGGTTATCCAATGAGTAAACAACAAAACCTATATCGGGATATGAAAAAAATGTTTACAAAAGCAGAATTCATAATAGTAGAAAACAAAACCGATATCAAAAAAACAGATTCAAATAACATAAAAATAAGCTGTGAAAATCAAATAGGAATCAAAGAACTAAAAGAAAAAATAATTGAAAAAATAAAAACAAAAAAAGAATAAAAATATTTTTTTTATTGTGCTTCAAGTTTTTTCTTACGCATTTTAAGAAAAACAAAAACAGATGTTATCAACAAAGCAATAATAACTATCACCAGAAGCACAACAGGAATCGTTGGGAAAACACTAACAGTTGCCTTCTGAGCTTTTGACTCGATAACACCAGACTCGGTTTCAATCTCAGTATAAAACTGATAATAACCATTACCTTTAGATGCCTTAAAATCCCAAATAAAATCAGAAGTTTTACTAGCTCCAACTTTTTTCCATTCACTCCAATCTTTTTTATCAGATGAATACTTGTAATAAAGAGTTACTTTTTCAGCATCTATATCATCAGGTATATCAGCAGCTAATCTGAATTCATCATCCCATTGAATATCAGAGAAATCATCAAGCAATAAAACAGTTATCTCATCCTCGCCTGGACCGGATGGTTCACCAGATATATCGATACTTAGATTCTCAAGAATATATTCATTTCCACATGAATCCCGTACTTTTATATCCATAGATAAAAATTCTTCTTCATCCATTAAAACATCAAGAAAATCTTTAGTAAGATTCCAAGTAATCTCTGTAGTACCATTATAGATATCTATTTCTCTTATTCTAACCCAGTTTTCTTTATCATCAACACTATAATAGATCCTATCAATTTCTAGATCATCTTTAAACCTTAGTTCTACCGGTAAATCCTTCAAACTAATTTTTTCATCATTTGCTGATATACTGGGTTTGTTATCATCAAATTTAAATTCAAGCTCAGCTTTATCTTTCTCTTCAACATTTCCAACATTATCAACAGCAACAGATTTAACCTGATAAAAACCACTACCAGATTTATCTTTAAAAACATAAACTAATGGTTCTTCAGCATCAAGAGTTTTTAAATTCTTCCATTCACTCCAATCGCCAGTGGTTTTATGCCGATATTTCAATACAATTTCTTTTAAACCACTTTCATCATCAGAAGCTTCAACTTCTAAGGTTAAATCAGTGATACAATCATTATCCTTTATCTCTGAAACAATATCTGATTCAGGTTTTCCAACATCAATTTTTACAAGCATACCTTCTTGAGAAACCTCATTTCCCGCAAGATCAGAAAACTTAAAACTTATTTTGTTAATAATAGTTGCTTTCTTTGAAGCCTTGATTATATCGCTTACATAAGCAACAAGAGTACTATTTTTAACACCAGAGCCTTCAGATGACTCGCCTTTAAGCCAATCAGTTACATAGTTTTTACCATCTTTACCGGAATAATTAACTCTATACCTGACAGAATCTCCATCGATTCCAGATAAAATCTCAACTGAATCTCTTTTATGAGCATTATCAAAAACATCTATAGATATTGTTTCTGAACCCCCGCCATAAAAACCATTATCACTTGATTCACCAGAAACCGTAACAGTTTGAGTTTTAAACTCAGGTTCAGCTTCTTCAGCACCCCAACTAATACTCCAATCCTTTAAAACAGGGCTATCTGAACCAGTTTTCATAATATTTGCTACCAAGTGAATATATCTACTATCAATACCAACCGTAGAAATATCATTATTCTTACCATCAAGACCAGAAACAACTTCTTTTCCATCATTGTTAATAATCGAAAAAGAAATACTTCCATCATTTAATTCATAATCTGCATCAAAAGACTTCCACCAATTACCATTCAACGGAGCTATTTTAGAAGAAATAATCTTAGATTGACTACTTTCAACTAAATCACCTATACTCATCAAACCCCAGTCTAAATCCATGCGATCAAGGTAATTAGCTAAAACAAGACCATTAGCAATCACAGGTGATCCAAAACTCCAATCAGCATAATCAGAAAGTTTTTTAGCCCAATCCAATGAACCATTAGTACTTACACGATACAGATATCCATCATAAGTTAAACTATAAATCATATCATCAGCAATAGCTGGTGAACCTGCAAAATAAAATTTAACAATATTAGAATCATGGTCTAAAAGAGACATATTCCATACTTTTTTATGTGAAGTTAAATCTATTGCATTAAGAACCCCATCGGTAGAAATAACATAAGCTGTACCATTATCTAAAACAGGAGTCGAAGCAGAAATAAGATCTCGCATAGTAAACAAATCAACAGTATCATCTTCATCAAAACCAAATTGTTTTATAAAACTCAAAAAGTTTTTAGGTATACTCTGAACACCAAAACTAGAACCAATCTCTATTTCCCAATCCAGTTCTCCAGAATCAGCATCAACAGCTACAAGTTTATCAGTCCATTCAACTAAAGGCCCACTTTTAGCTAAAACATAAACATTTCCATAATAAACAACAGGAGAAGAACGACCAATTATTCCAACACTAACATTCCATAATTCTTCACCAGTGTTTTTATCAAAAGCAAACAAACTACCGCCTTCCATATTTTCACAGGCAACATAAACCTTATTTTTGTATACAGCCGGCGTGGAAAAACTAGCAGCAGGAAGATCTTTTGACCAAAGAAGGCTGCCATCCTCTTCATCTAAAACAGTTATCTTACCCGATGTTTTCACTTGAAAAATATCTTTTAAAAACTCATAAGAATTAACATAATCCTTAGCAAGATCTAAAGGAGGACAAGTTGTACCTCTTCCATCCCAGGATGAAATAAAGATTTTACCATCATCAACAACAGGTGAAGCAGAAAAACTAATACTGTTAACTGTGTTATCAGTATAGTTCCACTCTTCTTTTTTAAGATCTGTTTTATTAAAAGCATGAATCATATTTTTTGTTTCAAGTGATGAAGTCCCAATAATTACATATTTGTCAGTAACCAATGGAGACATCCCAAATTTTTCTTCTAACTCTTCAGTAAAACTTAAAATTTTTTGTTCTTTAGTACCATCTTTACTCAGATTATATGAATATATTCTTTTATCTGTAGCAAAAGGCATAAAAACAGTATCATCACTTATCACAGGACTACAAAACAAATTATTTGCAAACATTTTTAATGAATTTACATCAGGAGTCGTCTCAATAGACCAATATTTTTTGAATTCATTTGGATCATCACCAAAATATACACGGTTATTATCAGAATGTTTACCAAACATAGGCCAAGAACCACTAACATCACTTACAGTAAATTCTCCATCATCTATTGAATGACTTCCTCCATAGTTTTTATCGATTCTTAAAGAAGTTGAAAAACTATCAGAGAAACTAAGTCTATCTGTCTGCCATGTAACAGCCCAATCATAAAGAACAGCTGTTTTTGTTCTATCTTTACATTCAAAGATTGCTTTAAGATAAATCTGATCATAATCGCTTACTGATAAAGAAGAAATATCTAATGGAGAACTAACAAAACCTTCTTTGTTTCCAAAAAGATCATCATTACTAATTGTTTTCAGGTTTTTATCTAAAACCTGAATCTTTACAGTTGCCTTGTCCCCGACATTTTGACTATTCCAAAATATTTTTTCCCAATGCCATTTATCACCAGATATGGAACTAATACCTTTAGGTGAAATCTTGTTAGATACTACATTAGCTTTTTCAGAGTATTTGTCACTAACTCCAGATGAAATTGATACATAATCTGTATACAATATTATATCATCAAAACCTATTTCTTCTGGCTTAGAATCTGTAGGAATACCAATGATTAATATATCCACAGTGTCATCTGGTCCAATAAAACTTGTTGCGTTAGGTATGTCTATTTCAACTTCATATTCCTGATTATTTAAATAATTTTCTTGGAGTTTCCATTTACCTGCTTTTGGTAAAAGATCATTTTCATAATATTCCCAGGCATAAACTTGGATACCAGAGGATTTCTCGTAATTACCCATCCATGTAAAATAAAGATCGTTAACATATTCAGCATTATTATCAAGTTTAAAAGTAAAACGTTGAGACGCTGTAGTAATTGCTTTATGTCTACGAGACCAAGGTTCGCTTTTAAGCATACCCGAAGGTTCACCTTCATCAGTCTCTAAAAGTTCACGTTCAGATTCTGAAATCTTTGTTTCCCCGATAATTTTTTTACTACTCAATAAAAAACTTGGTTCAAAAACTCCATCAGAAGTCTGAGTCATGGTCATATGTTTGTTATTATATGCTTCATGTTCTGATGTTTTATCAAAAATATAGGATATTGCTTCTTTACCAATAGATTTTGAACTTATTGAACCATTTTCTATTGTAACATTATTTTTATCAGATAATCCATCTTCAGATAGAAAATCATCAGCCCAAACACCATCATCACCATTTTCGATGACTTCAGCTTTTGAGTTATCAATTAGATTAAAATTTAGGATTAAAACTGATACAATAGTTAATGTAAGAATAACTCTAGTTATTTTTCGAAGCATATTTTTTTATCTCCTGTTTTATTATTATAATAATTGTAGGATATTTTAGATTTTCTTAATATATAAGTCTTTCTTTACATACATTTACATATTTATGTAATTATTTATTGAATATTATTAATACTTAAAAACATTTTTTAAGTATTTAACATTCTAATATATACTCAGTTTTTAGGTTTTAGATAGAAATTCAAATCTTCTACTGTAACACCATTTTTCACATTTAAAGATATATCCTCTTGAATATACCCTATTCTTTTAATCGTAATATTATAAATACCTGGTTTTAAATAAATTTCATAAGCACCTTTCTCAAATATTAAATTAGATCTAACAGAGTTACCAATAAAACTACCTTGTTTTTTAGCACTAATTTTAACAAAACCAAGTTCATCACCAGAATCTTCATCAAAAACCATCCCAGAAACTTTCACACGAGGTCTATTAAACAAAATAAAAGGACCAACAAGAAAACCACTTTTACTGTAATTAACAGTATCAGCATTTTCAGCATCAACAGTAACAGAAACAGTTACAGGCCCAAAACCCCAAAAAACCAAAGTATCTAAACCAGCATTAAAACCACCTGATAAAGATTTAACTTTACCTGTTTCCTCAAAAGAATTACCTTTCTTAAAAATACGTTTTCCATCAACTCTAATAGTCCAATCTATGTTCTTAGCTGCAAAATCTCCATCATTACAAATAGTTGTATCAAGACCAAATCCACCTGTAAAACCAACAACTCTTAACGAAGCTGGTTGTTTCAGCATCTCAACACCTGTATCACCAATAAACACATTTATATTGTCAACTTCTCGATTATCAGACCAAATAACTTTTTGCCCTCTGTTTGCAAGATCAAAAGATTGATGTTTTTCTACAACTGATCCTTTGTTATCATTTAATAAAACTGGAGTATTCCATGTTTTTCCGCCATCAGTACTTTTACTAAGATACAAATCACCATCTCTTATAAATGAACAAATAAAAGTATTTTCTTTAACCCATTTAATTTCAGGGCTAATCTCATCATCAGAAGAATTAGCAATAATAGAAGTACTAAATGTTTCTGTTTCAAAACCATCTGATGAATATTTACAAATAATATCTTTATTTCCTTCTTTATCTGTTTCACTTGCAATTAAAACAGTGTTATTATATGCTCCAACAGAAGGATGATAAAAATTATCATCTTCATCAATTTCCAAAATACCATTATAACCTAATTCGTTATCAGGTGGATTAGCAAAATCATACATCATCACTAAAAGTTTTGATTTACTCTCATTAAACCATTCATACACCGAATAAGAATTATGAGTTTTTTTATCAATATCAATTGAGCTATTTGCACAATTTGAATATTTAGGTTCCCATACAATATTTCCACTGATTTCATCATCTTCACCAAGTTCCGGAACTAAATAAAAGATATGAGGCCCATTTACAACCTCAGCATCTGGATAATTAGTACTAGCAACTAAAGAAATAACTCCAAATTCGTGACTTTTTTGGGAGCTGTCGCATGCTATATCCATATCTTTGATACCATACCAATCAGGATCTGTATCAGGCAATTGTTCATGATTAGCAAAATCAAAATAACTTTCGACAACATTTCCTTTAAGATTATATCTTAAAATGTAGATTGTTCCACCATGGTTATCATCTAAAGAGGGTTCAAAAGTAGCATAAAAGCGATTATAATCCCAGTAATCAATAGCAGGATTGCTCTCAAAACCTTCTTCAATGTTGAAATCAAAAGATTCTTTCCATGATTTTCCATTATCTGTAGAATAAACCCATTTAATACTTTGATCTTTATCAGATTCATAAGCAGCAAAAATATTTCCATCTTCATCTACTGCAACAGATGGATGAGTCTCATTACCAATCATATTACTAACCTGATAGATATTGTTAAGTGATTCCTCAGAACCAAGATCAATAAAAACATCTGAATTATTCATAGATAAATATCCGGTTTTAATCCATTCAGCATCAATAACTTCTTTTAAAACACGGATTTCATCTAAACTACCATTCAAACAGTCATTTCCATCAAAATCATTACCAAATAAAAGATCTTTATCGGATGTAGTAATTAAACCTTGGTAACTATTGTTTATTTCTTTTAATTCTCCATCCACATATAATTTTATTTCATGTTTAGAATCATTTTGATATGTTAAAACAAGATAAGACCATAGGTTTTCTTTTAAAGTAACATTAAAAGGAACTTTTACATCTGAACCTTGAATTTTTACTTTAAAAATAATATTCCCAGAAGAATTTATAAAAAGAGAATACGAGTCTTCTTTGTTTATTAATGTTGACAAATTATCGTTTTTAGAATACTTAACCCATGCCATTAAAGAAATCTTATTAGTTAAATCAAGACTATTATTATCATCTGTTTCAATTTTGTCATCTAATCCATCGAAGGATACAGAACCATCAATTTTTCCAATTGAATCCTGCAGATCACCGGAGTATAATCCATTGTTTTCATAAAGAGTTGAATCAAAAATTGTTCCTACTTTTTCAGATAAATGATCAACTAGAACATATTTTTCATCCCAAACCATTGTTTTATTTTCTTGATTATCACAAAATTGATTGCCATAATACATGTAAAAAACATTATCAATATCTTTAATTAAATCAAATTTTATCCATGCTACAAGATTTCCATTCGTTTCATTAAATTTTTCGATTTCATGATATAATTTATTTTTTTCAGTATCAGTAAACACTATATCCTTACCATCACTTTGACAATGATCTCTAAAATCTTTATCTTTTGGAATGTTTAATAGAATTGTAAAATTTTTAAGATTTTTAGGTATATTTTCTTTTTTGATGGTTATAGTTCTTCTATACTGCCATGATTCATTCCACCAATCCTCTGGAGTGTTCTGATCTGTATCTAATGTGTAAATTGGTGGTTCTTCATCGAATAGCCCTGTTTTTTTTGCTGGAGCTGTTATCATATGAATTGATGAATCTTCTGTTCTTTCATCGTTTTTTGATTTGTTTTCAATTGTTTGCGAAAAAACTGTGGGTGTTATCATTAATAGTGATATGGCTATTGATAAGAAGATAAGATTTTTCTTTTTTGTTATAAACATTTGATTTTGTTCCCCCAATTATAAGATTATTTTATCTTTTAAATTGCTTTTTATATATTTTTATTATATATAATACTTTACATATATTTAAATCTTGTTAAGAAAATAAAAAAAAAATTAACAGACCAAAATAACCTGAATATCCATCACATTTGTACCAGTCGGACCTGTAAAAATCAAATCAGTAAGAGGCTTAAAAAAATTATAAGAATCATTGTTTCTAAGAAAATCCTCAGGATTCATCCCAAGATCCATTGCTCTCTTCAAAGAATAACCATCACAAATAGCACCCGCGGCATCACTCATACCATCTACTCCATCTGTTGCAAAAGAAGAAAAAACTAAATCACTACCTGCAATTTTTTTAACCGTACTTAAAACCATTTCCTGGTTACGACCACCCTTACCATCACCATGAATAGTAACCGTTGTCTCCCCACCAGAAATAAAAACCATGTTTTTATCACGTTTCTCATAATTCAAGGCTTTATCAGCAAGAAAACAACCCATATCACACGCTTCACCCTTAAGAGAAGTTGTAAGAAGCATAGTACCATAGTTTAACTCCTCAGCTTTTTCTTTAGCCGCATTACATGCAATATCATTATTAGCAACTATAAAATTAGTAACTTTATCAAAAACAG
Organism: uncultured Thermoplasmatales archaeon; assembly: GCA_964384785.1. Taxonomy (GTDB): domain Archaea; phylum Thermoplasmatota; class E2; order DHVEG-1; family DHVEG-1; genus JAZKSG01. Next base: position 13,174 of record CAYLLH010000096.1, read on the forward strand.
GATCATTTTTTTTAGGAGTCTCAACAATTTCACCAGTTCTACCTTTAGAAAGAACCTTTATAACAGATTCAGGCGCCTTATTTTTCAAATCGTATTTATCTAATACTTTCAAGGCTTGATCAAAAGTAGTTTGATCAGGAAAAGTTGGACCTGAAGCAATAAAACTCATAGGATCACCAACAATATCCGAGATAATCAAAGAAACAATGGTTCCTTTACAAGATGCTGCTAACTGGCCACCTTTAACAGTAGAAAGATGTTTACGAACAGTGTTAATCTCATTTATATCAGCACCACTTTTCAACAACAACTCAGTAATACTTTTAAGATCATCTAAAGAAACACGTGGTTTTGTAAAAAGAGCTGAACCGCCACCAGAGATTAAAACAATTAAAAGATCATCCTCCTCAACTTTCCCTACAATCTTTAAAATCTCTTCTGCTCCCTTGATACTTCCTATGTTAGGAATAGGATGACCACCAACAAAAACACTAACTCTAGAGTCATCAACTTTTTGACAGCTATCATTTGTAACCAAAGCACCCTCCTTTACATCGATATTATTATAAACAATAGATTGAGCCATACCCACACTGGCTTTCCCAAGACCAACAACATAAATATTTTTAAAACTGCTTAAATCAAAATCTTCACCTTTAATCTTAAGAGTTTTTTCATCTTTTATAACATCTTCAACAGCATTAAAAGGATCAACTGAAAGAAGAGCATAATTTAAAATCTCAAGTAAATCCTTTCTAGCATTCCTAACTTTTTCATTAACTCCATTCTCTATAAGCTGTTCATAATTATTGAATTTCATAGAAAATATTTTTTCCCTCCTCAACAATAACTAAAAACAATTATTTTTTTAGTTATCAAAATTTAGTTGTTTCATAAGCTTCTTCTGCATACGTCGATTACCCTGAAATCCTTTCATCATACGTTTAGTCATCTTATAATATTTCAAAAGCTCTTTAACATTTTTATTTTCAACACCAGCACCCTTAGCTATACGATTAACCCTGGAGGATCTAATAATATTTGGATTCTCCATCTCCTCATCAGTCATAGAATCCATAATAATACGAAAACGAGCGAGTTTATCCTCAGTTTCATCCATATCCATCTTCTTTTCAAGTTTTTTATTATTCATACCTCCGAAACCTGAAGGAAGCATCTCAGCAACTTTACTCAAAGACCCCATACCAGATAGCATATCCATCTGATCATACATATCATGCAAAGTAAACTTACCAGACATAATACGAGCAGCAGCTTTTTTAGCATCCTTACCCTGCATACTCTCCTCAGCTTTCTCAATAAGAGTTTTAATATCGCCCATACCGAGAAGACGAGAAATAAAACTTTTAGGATCAAAACTTTCAAAATCAGTAGGATGTTCACCCGTACCAATAAAAACAATAGGAGCACCAACCTCTGAAGCGGCACTAAGAGCACCACCACCTTTAGCAGTACCATCAAGTTTTGTTAAAACAATACCAGAAATATCAACTGCATCATCAAAAGCTTTAGCCTGAGGACCAGCCTGTTGACCCACGGCGGCATCCATCACAAGAAGTTTTTCATCAGGATCAGTAGCTTTAAAAATCTCCTCCATTTCAATAATAAGATCCTTTTCAAGCTTATGACGACCAGCGGTATCAACAATAATCACATCATTACTCTTCTTAAGCTCCTTAAGACCCTTCTTAACAACTTTAACCGCGTCTTTCTCTTTTTTATCACCATAACAAGGAACTTTTACACGTTCAGCAATCTGTTTCAACTGATCCACAGCAGCAGGACGATGAACATCACCAGCAATCAACGCAGGACGAAGACCTTTCTTTTTAAAATAAGTAGCAAGTTTGCCACAACTAGTGGTTTTTCCTTGACCATTCAGGCCCACCATCATAATAATCTGTTTTTTTATAGGTAGATCACGGGATTCACCAAGAATACTCACCAGTTCTTCATAAACAATATGTATAACATGTTCACGATTACTCATACCAGATGGTGGTTTTTCTTCTAGAGCACGTTTCTCTATTTTTTTAGAAAGGTTAAGAACAAGTTTAACATTGACATCAGCCTGCAAAAGAGCTCTTTGTATATCGCGAACTATTTCTTTAACAAGCTTTTTGTCGATATGAACCGCATTAGCGATTTTTTTAATAGTGCCTTTAAGTGAATCACCAAGATTATCTAATACCATAGTTTATTCTCAACTTAAAGAAATAATAGGGTGTTATAAAATTTATCGTTTAATAATATAATAGATTATACTTCAATTTGAGGTGGTTTTTCGTCTTCAATAGATTTTTTAGGAGGGCTAAAGCTTTTTAATTTGGTTATTGCTTCACCCCATTCATCCATTATTTTATCAATAGATTCTCTGCTTTTTGTATATAAATTTGTTAATTCGTCAATTGTTTCAGAAAAAGCTGGTATCGTTCTTGATAAATCTGTTTCTGTTATCATTCCTACTATATCATTATTTTTTACTACCGGGAGTCTTTTAATCTGATTTTCCTTCATAATTTCAGCTGCTTTATCAACAGATGATGTTGCATGAATCGTTTTTAATCTCGGTGTCATGATTTCTTTTATTTTTGTTTCTTTAAGATTTCCTTTTGATATTACCAGATATTGAATTATGTCTCTCTCGGTTATAATTCCAACAACAACATCATTATTTTTTACTACAAGACAACCAATATTATTTTTAGAATATGTTTCACATGCTTCCAAAACGGTACATTCGCTGTTGATTGTTAAAACATCTTTAGTCATTATTTCTTGAATTTGGATTTTTAAACCACCTCAATTTTTTTTTGCGTGTTTTTTATACGTATGATATCTTTTTTTGTTTTTTTAATTTTTTTTGTGAAAAATGTTTCAATAAATCGAATGGTTTTATCCAAAGTCTTTTTAACGATAGTTAATATTTGTTTTATATATCTTTTAAGGGGGATAAAAAGAATGGATTATAAAAAAATTAACATGCATAACGATAATAGTCATATTTTTATTATCAGCAAATGCAACAGCAATAAAAATAACAACAAAAGATAAAACCAAAGATTTTTCAAAATCAAACTACATAAAAACATCCTCAGATGACTATGGCGACTATGATCCACTATGCGATATAAATATAACAATCGATATAAAACGTATAAGAGCACTAGATGAGATTGATAAATTTTCTGATCCAGATTTCTTTCTAAAAATTTTTGTAAACGAAGAAATGAAACAAAGCAAAGTATGGAAAAACACAAAATATGTAAAAAACCCTAATGATACATTTAGAATACATGGTAACGCATTTTCAACAACCGCAGATGGAGAAACTACTCTGTAGATAGCTTCCAAATATCTGTTGGATTACATGAAGAAATAAGTTTCAGCAAACCCATACTTTTCAGCATAACACGTGGAACAATAAGTAAAGACAAACAAAGAGTAATCGTTTATGGAAGTGTCATAATGCATGAACTAGGTCATACACTCGGATGGTTCAGCTCGAATGTACCCGGTGTAGATATAGGTCCATTAAATATTGATGGCGATCGAAGCGACAGAACAACAATTTTAGATTATCTAATATGGCGATTCTTCTATAAAAACTACAGAAGCGTCATGAACTACGGATATGTCTACAACATGATAGGATACTCTGATGGAAGCCACGGACGAAATGATAACGACGATTGGGTGCTAATGAGTTTAACCTTTTTCCAAGAATAATTTTTTTCTTTTTTTCTTAAAGCTTTTAAACTTTATCATGATTAACAATAAATAGTTTGAAAAAATGTTAGTAGACAGAAATGAAGCATTCAAATTACTAAAAAGATATCTAAAAAAAGACGAAAACATCCGTTTTGCATTAGCTGTAGAAGCAGTAATGAGAGAATTTGCTGTTAAACTAAATCGTGACCCTGAACTTTGGGGTTTAACAGGTCTTCTTCATAATGTAGATTTTGAATACACTGCAGGCGAACCAGAAAAAAGAGGAGTACTCTCTAGTCAACTAGTTGAAGGTTTACTTCCAGAGAACGGAGTAAACGCAATAAAAGCAAACAATTACATCTATACGGATCAGATACCTACAACAAGTCTTGATAAAGCACTTATTTCAACTTCTACATTTGTAGGATTCATAAGAGAAATAATGAGAACCACTCCCGAGTGTACAATGAATCAAATAACACTAAAACTTGTAGTCGACCGTTACAATGATGCAAGTTTCTCCCCGAAATTCAAAAGAAGCCGAATACAACTAGCATCAGATACCGGCATGGAACTTATAAATTTCTTTGAAATGGCTTTAAACCGTCTAAAAAAAGGAATGGTAAAACAAGCCTAAATTTTTTTTTTCTTAAAAAAGTTTAATAACACAAATTGATTCTCATAATATATAAAAACAAAATTGTGATTTTAGTGAACAAAAACCATTCTAATGAAGAGTATATACGGTTAAAACTTCCTGATAAAAAAAACCATGAACTTTTTGGAATAGCCGAACAACTAACCGGTGCATCTCATATCAAAGTTGTATGTGAAGATGGAAAAATACGTATGACTCGTATACCCGGCCGTATGAAAAGAAGATACCGAATTAGAACCGGAGATCTTGTCATCATTAAACCATGGGATATACAAGATGACAAAGCAGATATTATTTATCGTTATACTCAAACACAGGCAATAATTTTAAGTAAAAGAAACCTTCTTCCAGAGTCCCTTGATGTGTTCTGAACGATTCCTTGATAAAAAACAATTAAAAAAACTAGATAAAGAATTTCAAAAAGTTATCGATAGAGAAGGAGTTGACCGTAAAACAGAAGACGAAGTATTTGATAAAAACACTCTTAAAACCATTGAAAAAATGATGTCTGATCGAGTCATAGATTATGTTGATTTCCCAATTTCTACTGGTAAAGAAGGCAATGTTTTCAGAGCCGTTACACCTGATAAAAATCTTGTTGTCCTAAAAATCTACAGGGTTTCAACATCAACCTTTAAACATATACAAAAATACATAATAGGTGACCCTCGTTTTGAAAACGTACATAAAACACATCGTAATCTTGTTATCGCATGGACCAATAAAGAATACAAAAACCTTCAACTTCTTGAAAGAATTAATGTGAAAGCTCCACGGCCAATTAAATACTCTAATAATGTTTTAATTATGGAATACATAGGTTCAAAAGAACATAGTGCACCATTACTTAGAGATGTTAAACTTAAAAACCCAGAGGAAGTTTTTGAAAAAATAATAAAATTCATGGATTTAATGTACAAAAAAGCAAATCTTGTACATGGTGACCTTAGTGCTTTTAACATATTAATGTATGAGGAAGAACCATACATTATTGATCTTGGTCAAGCAGTATTATTGGATCATCTTAATGCAAAAGATTTTTTAAGAAGAGATGTTCATAACATAGTAAATTATTTTAAAAAATATAATATACGAGCAGATGAACAAGAAATATTTGATAAAATCGTTAAAAAGAAAAAAAATTAGATAACAAAAAAAAATTGGGGTTGAATTATTTTAAAATGAAGTATCTTAAAATTCCGATGTCTCGTGTTGGAGTATTAATCGGTCAGAACGGTGAAACAAAAAAAGAACTCGAAACAAGATTAGATATCGAGCTTGATATTAACTCACGTGAAGGTGAAGTTGTAATAAAAGAAAAAGAAGAAACCGATCCTTTAAACAAAATTAAAGCTCATAACATAGTAAAAGCCATCGGACGAGGTTTTTCACCTGAAAAAGCTTTACGTTTGATGAAAGATAATTCTGATTTTTTTGTTTTTGATTTACGTGAATATGTAAAAAAAAAGGGTAAACATCTACGTCGTTTAAAAGGAAGAGTAATTGGTAAGCAAGGTAAAACAAAAAATATATTAGAAGAACTCACAGGATCATACATATCAGTTTTCGGACATACCATATCAGTGATTTCAGATATTGAAAACATGAACATTATGAAAAAATCAATAGATATGCTTCTTACAGGTTCTAAACAAGCAACGGTTTACAAGTTTGTAGAGCGAGAAATGAAGGAACTTAGACTTCAACAAAGATATGGCCTCTGAATAAATAAATTTTTTTTAGGGGTTAATCTTTTAAAATATAATTCTATTCAGGTGTTCTAAAATAAATAAAAAAACTTAGTATGCCGTCGTAGCTCAGTTGGTGGAGCACTCGGCTGTTAAAGTAAGTGAAAGATATGGTCTTAATAGACCTCTCAGAACTGATCCCCGAAAAAACATCTCGTGGAGATATAGTAATAAGCGATGTTTCTAAGAATGATATCGTAGTTACATATACTCGAAAACGAGGAAGACCAAGGCCTTGTAGGATTAAAAGATATATAGATAAAGAGATCTTTCTACTAGGTATTACAATCTGGGCGTGTGAAGGGACAAGAAGAAGATTTCATGAATTAGAAATCTCTAATTCCTCTGAAGTTATAACAGATATATGGATGACTCTTCTACGCGGGTTAGGGATTGATAAACTTGCTCGATTTCGAGTTCAAGCATTAGAAAATGAAGTTAAAAAATGTGAATTGTTCTGGGAGAAAAAACTGGGTATTTCAAAGACTGGAAAACCCATAACACATATAAGAAAAATTAGATCGAATAGTAATGGTGTGGTTAATATCCGTATTAATAGCACCATCCTAAAGGAATTATTTGTCTATTGGGTACATATCCTTCCAACTTTGCTGCAGTAACCGAGCGGTCACCGGTTCGAGTCCGGTCGACGGCGCTAAAAAAATATAGGTTAGGATATTTTTCCTAACTTATTCTTTTCTCATTATAGATTTATCCATATCAGATATTTTCATCCATTCGCGACTGTGGCATTCTGGACAAACAAATAATGTAGTGTCTAATCCATCAGATAATTCTTCTGGGATCATAAAATCTGAATGGCAATTCTTACAATGATTAATTGTAATCATATACCCTTTTCACTTCCCATATAGTATTCTGTCATTCAAGGTATATATAGTTTCCTAAAAGAAAGAAGAATAAAGTTTGATGTTTTTTTGTTAGTATCCACCAATTTTAAGTGTTGGATCTCCGAAAAGCTGCCATTGTTGAACCATTTTGATATCCATCTCGTCACCAGCTCCTAGAAATGAATGCAGGTATTCTTTGAAAGTTTCTTGTTGTGTTTCACCTAGAATATCAATGTTTTTATTTTGATAGAGTTTTAAAAAGTTTAGTTCAAGCCAGCCATCATATATCTCTAGATAATCGTTTACACCATTGTTGTCGTTATCATCCATTGCATGTGTCCCTAGGCCAGTATTTGCAATTGTTGCAATGCTGCCTCCTCTTTTCTGAACTGCTAAATGCCAAGCCCAACAGTGAGTGTCCATAAGAAGTTGTCTTTTTGCAACATCATACTGTCCGTTGTTACAACCACCGACAATTGTTATTGGTAGTTTGTTTTTATTTCTTAAGAAATTCATATGATAGTTTTTGTAAAATGAAAATATTGTAAGTCCAAGTCGTCCCATTGATGGCGCCCAACCAGTTGCATCGGGTGGATAGTGAATACCCCATGCGTTTATTCCTCCATGCCCGCAGAAATATGCAAAACCTGCTCCTTGGTTCATAGCTTTACGTATCTGTCTTGTCAAAAGGACACTGTCTTCTTTGGCATAAAGTTCTACTGGGTTGAAATCATCCATTATCTCTTTTGCTTTTTCCATAATTAGTACGCCTTCGCTAATCTGTCCTTCATCTGCCCAATGATCGCCGCTAACAAGAATCATGTCTTTGAACCATTCACTGCCTTTAGTCTGTGTCTCATAAGTGATTATTTTATCAACAATTGTTTTAACTTCTCGTTTGTCTCTGCATGGAAGACGACCAAGTATTACATCAGGATATAAGTCCATTTCATCGATTATTTCACCATCGAATTCAGCAAAAACATCGTTGTTGTTTGTATCCCAACTACTAAAATTACCTGTGCTGTCATAAATATCTGAGTAGTATAAATCTGATATGAACTCTGGTTCAAGTATTTCCTGGGTTCCTTCTCTGATCAAAACATGACTGTATCTAACTGGTAGATGCCAGTTTTCTGATTGTCCATCTCTTCCGCCTACAAGTAAAACATATTTTATTCCAGAGTTTTCGATTTCTTGTTTGATATGATATTTGATTTTTTCTTGAAGATCTCGTCCTTTACCGTTTTGATCTATTTCTTGAACAGTGGCAATTTCAGTGTTGATACCTTGATTATTTTTATGATCTACAAGTTTCTGAAGATTTTTAACGAAACTATCTGGTGAGATTATGAGTAGATCGTATTTGTTTACATCGTTTAGTATTGTAGTGTTTGGTTCTTTGTATGTTATTTTAAAACTTACTTTGTCAACAAAATTAACCTGGTTATCAACAGGGAAATATGTTACAGGGTTGATCCTTACACTGATAAATGTTTTATGTTCTCCATTTGAAAGTCCTCCACCAAGATGATAAGAAACATAATTTGATGGATACATTTCATTGCTGTTATAGATTTCTTCACTTTCTTCAGTTAAAGTTGAACAAGAACCATATGCTATTTTTTTAGGAAGTGAAATATTTTCTGGGTTTGAAGTATGTGTTTCAAAATCAACTATTTGAGTTCCAAAAGGAAGTTCAAAAGTTGTAACATTTACTGGTAAAACAGGCCATTGATCATGGATGCTGTTAAAATCAGATTCAGCTACATAAATATTCAAATCATCTTTTCCTTCTGAAATTTCAGGATATGAGAAACTAAATTCTTTTTCAATAACTTTTAATCCTTCTGGTAATTTTTTTCCTTTATCTTCCTCTTTTTCTGGTTTGTATACTATAAGTGTTATTCCAATTGCAGAAATTACTAGAATTAATACTAATAAAACTGCTAAAATTTTAATTGTTGATTTATTCATATTTTGATTATTCCCCCAACGAAATGTGTAAAATAATATATTTTTATGACAATATAAGAGTTTCGTAATTATAATAACAAAAAAATATTAAATAGAGTAATAAATTAATAGTTTTTAAAGAAAACATAAATAATAGAAAAATGTTACAAACAGGCGGAGTTGAAAAATTTTTATGGGGGAAAAAAAGGAAGTAAAATTTGAAAGCCTGAGAAAATTTAATCTTGTAATGGGTTTTTTTCATCTAATACAAGGAATATTAATGCTATCAATAAGTAAATGGGAAGCATGGGAAATAACAACAACATATTTAGAGTTCAACCCTGTAACAAGATCATTAGAACCAGCTGTAGCAACAGTTTTTGAAATACCAATAGCACCACTTGTGGCACTTTTCTTATTCATGTCTGCAACAGCACATTTCTTACTATCAACAGCACTATATGACTGGTATGTAAAAAACCTAAAAAAACATATGAACAAAGCACGATGGATAGAATACGCATTTAGTGCTTCCCTTATGATATGGATAATAGCTATGCTAACAGGAATATATGACATAGGAACCCTAATTGCATTATTCACTCTAACTATGGTTATGAACCTAATGGGTCTAGTCATGGAAGTACACAATCAAACAACCAAAAAAACAGACTGGACTTCATACATTATTGGCTGCATAGCAGGATTCGTACCCTGGGTTGTAATATTTATTCAACTTTTAGCATCATCAACCTACGGAAACGGAGAAGTGCCAGATTTTGTAATAGGAATCTTTGTATCCATTGCAATATTTTTTAACTTGTTTGCAGTAAACATGATACTACAATACAAAAAAATCGGGAAATGGGAAAACTACCTATATGGAGAAAAAATGTACATAGTACTAAGCCTTCTAGCTAAATCAGCATTAGCCTGGCAGGTTTTCGCAGGAACATTACAACCATAATTTTTTTCTTTTTTTTGAAAGATTATTATACCTAAAAAAATATTTGTAAAGATTATATGGACCCAGTAGCACTCGTGTTATTTTTAATAATTTTCTGTATTGGAGTATTTGTTTTTATCCTTTTCAGCTCTTTAAGGCATCATATGAGGATAAAAAATTTGTTGAGATAAGTTTTTGAAGTGAAATAAAGGCTGCGCCTTAATTTCCCTAGTATGATGTTTTAAATATCTACTGATTTTTTAAATTTTAAATATTTTAGAAAAAATTTTTTTGTTAGTGAAAAGACTTAAAAACTATTAGTTAATGACTGTTAATTAGATATTTTTTAAACCCTTTTTGTGGAGGCGAAAATAAAATGATAAAAAAAATAACTATAATTGCTATGATAGTAATTCTACTCTTAAGTGGAATATCTGTAATAGGAATCGGGAATGAAAACAAAGAAAAAATAAGTAAAATTAATGAATCAATCAATTTATCTGATTTATCTGTAAAAGAAATAGATGATAAAGTAAAATTGGATTTTGATCAATCTACATCTTTTACAACTGAAACAGATAAACCAATGATACCTGTTTTAACAAAAGTTTACAACCTACCATTTGGGTCAACAATTAAAAATGTTGATGTAAGTTTTTCAGATTCTGAACAAATTATTTTAACAAAAACAATAAAAAAAGCTCCAGAACCAAAATCTTTGATCAATTTAGAAACAAAAAACAAAGAAAAAATAATGCCTGAAAAAACAGAAGTTGTCACTAACGCAGATGTTTATCCAACAAAAAGTTTTGAATATACAACTGGTACGGGTTTATACAATGGAAAACACAGCATGTTTCTAGTTGTTCATTGTTACCCTGTTCGTTTTTTAGCTAAAGAAAACAAAGTTTCCCACTATAAAAATGTAGATATTAGCATAGAATATCAAAAACCAGTCTGTTCCACAGTTTTTGAAGATGAATATGATATGTTAATAATAACTCCAGAAGTTTTTTCACAATCTCTAGGAAGACTAATGGATCATAAAAAATCAAATAATGTTGAAACGATTTTGAAAACAACAGAGGAGATATACTCGAGTTCTAAAGGTCGTGATAAAGCTGAGAAAATAAAATATTTCATTTATGATGCTATAAAAGATTGGGGTATTGATTATGTCTTAATAGTTGGAGATATGGATTATACTCCTATGCGTATGACTGATATTAATATCTACAACAGTGAAGGCATCCCAACCGATCTTTATTATGCTGATGTTTTTGATTCAGAAGGAGATTTTTGCTGTTGGGATGGAAATAATAATGATGTTTTTGGTGAATACGACCGACACCAGGGCGACCTTGATGATCTTGATCTTTATGCAGATGTGTACATTGGCAGGATTCCTTGTAAAAACAACCGTGAATTAAATATTGTGATAGATAAAATAATGACATATGAAACTTCAACCTATGGACAAAACTGGTTTAATAACGCTGTTCTTATGGGTGGAGATACGTTTCCAAATCATGGACCACTTGAAGGAGAAATGGTGACTGATGCTATCTCTGAAGAACTTACAGATTTTAACTGTATAAAACTTTGGACATCAATGGGTAACTATAATTGGTTAAATATTAACAGAAAAATAACAGATGGTGCAGGTTTTGTAAGCTATTCTGGTCATGGATACCAATTTGGTTTTGGCACATCGGCACCAAATGAGGAAGAAAGAATCGAATACTATACACCATATGCTCTTGGAATGAGAAACAAAGAAAAATACCCTGTAATATTCTTTGATGCATGTTCTACAGCAGAGCTTGATTACAATTTCTATGGTATAAAACTTCCAACTTTTGCATGGTTTTTAATAAAAAAACCAGTGGGTGGAGCAGTAGCAACAATAGGAGCGACAAGAGTTGCTTTTACAATGGTTGATAACGATGGAATACATGGTGGTGCAGGTTTTCTAAACCTTCATTTCTTCAAAGCATATAAGCCTGGTATAAGTGTTTCAGAAATGCTAGTACAGTCACAAAATGATTATTTGAATAATGCACCATGGAAAGATTGCGTAACTTTAGAAGAATTCAACCTGCTTGGGGATCCAAGTCTCAAAATAGGTGGATATTCTTCTTAAAACCTCATATTTTTTCCCAAAAATTTTTTAAAACTAAAATTATATTATATTTTTTATGATTTTAATTAAGAAAACTTGTTTTTTATGTTTTATACTTCTAATACTTATCAGTTTTTCACAAATTTCAGCAATAAACATTCAAAATCATTATGAAAATCTTAATTCTATCTCAGAATGGATTGTTGATGATGAAGGAGATGGGGATTTTACTTGTATTCAAGAAGCTTTAGAACATGCCTCTGATGGCGATACTATATCTGTTTTTAGGTTGGATAACCTTTAAAATTTTTATAAATGGGAATTACCAACTTTTGAACCTGTTTTTCAACTTCTATAATTGCTACATAATCTATAAAAAAAGAAAAAAAATTTAGATTTTGATTTAAATGTTTATGATTCCTGTATCCACCAACATCGGGTTATTTCAGCAAAACCCATCGGGATAAATACAAGAATTTCTACTAAAGTTACAACCCATTCTGGAGGTTCGATATCAATTGGAGTACTTGAAGGCCAGAAAAATTCACCAACAATTACAATAGAGAACACCCAAAGGAATGTAATCCAACAACCAGGTCTCAAAAGTGAGAGTAGAGGTAAAATACTTTTAAAAATTTCCCAAATTGCGTTTATTATTATTGCTAATAATAGAATTATACAGGATGGTTCAGGTTCTTCTCCGAATGTTTCTATGGTTTCTTTATATGGCTTAAGAACTTTTTCTTCTATATTTTCAATATCTTTTGAGGTTATTCCGATTTTTTCTGCCAAATCATAAATTGTTTCTCCGCTTTGACCGCATAATAAACAATCTACTTTATCATCTAATTTTTTTTCTGAATCTTCAATTTTATTTTCATTTTTTTCAACGGGCTGCAGTTGAATGCTGCTTATTGCTGGCATTGATAGCATTAACGCTGCTGCGATTATGCTAAATAATATTATTTTCTTTTTTTTCATCTATATCACCAATTAAATTTTTTTTCCATTTATCATATCTGTATTTTTTTTATATAAAATAAAGAATAAATTAGGTTTTTTGGATTTATTCTATACTTACACCCGAAGCAAAACCACTAATTCTAACAGCTCTGCCAGCTCCATGCCCATATGTATAATATGGGTTAATTCCAATAATAAAATCAATATCTATCTCGACCCAATTATTATATGTGTCTGGAAAGATACTATTCCATACTTTGAGGTTTGTAGTACTACCTTCAATGTGTACATTTCGTACAAAAAATAATCCAGGATGCCCCGAGCAGGTTCCCTGGTCACCCATAACAATATGTCCACTGATCCTAACCCAACCAGAGATTTCTTTTACAGTTTCTTCTTCAACATTTTTTGTTTCTTTTTCAATAGTTGTTTTATTTTCTAATTCCATTTCAGTTGCTGGTATTGTAGAAATATAAGTTACTAAAAATATTCCAACTATTGCCAATATTAACAATTTCTTTTTCATCTATATCACCTTATTATAAAGAGTATTGAATAAAATAGTATTTAAGTTTTGTAGCACATTTTTTTCTTATTAAACGTTTTATGCGCAAATAGGAATTGGGAAGAGATCAAGAAATTCTTCAATAAATTCATCTAATTTATCATCATGGTCTCTTGTTTTATCTGGAAAAATATCGTCTCTTAATGTATCAATCCATGATATGCAAGTAAGTGGTAAGGAATCTTTAAAAAAACTTTTTTTGTATGTTACAATAAAATCTTCTATTTTTTGTTGATTTTTTAATATATAAACAATTTCATTTGGTGCGGCTTTAAATTCCTTGAATCTAGGATTATCATTGTTTAAATAAACAACTCCATTTTCTAATTTAGCAACTTCTATTATATCATTTTCTAGTAGTTTCTTAAGATGATATTCAATAACTTTAGGATTTTTTTCTAATTCTTTACTCAATTTGATTCTTGATGATGCCATGTATATAAGAAAGAACAATAATATTTGTCTTGTTGTTTTTTGTCTAAAAATTGACCATAATTTTTTGTGTTCTTCTCCTACTTTGTCTTTAACATAGTATCTTTTATATCCATCTGTTTTTTTCTCTACAATTAAACGTCTTTTTTTAAGGTATTTTAGATGGTATCTAATTGTTCCCTCTGCCATTTTACTGGTTCTAAATATTTTTCTAAGATGAACTCCTGGGTTTTTTAGGATATGCTGATAGAGTATTCTTCTTTTTTCAAGAGTTAAGTATGTTTTTTTTCCGTTCATCTTATTTTTTTTAACACCATTGTTCTAATTATTATAATATTATTCTTTTAAAGATATATTAAATTTTGTATAAGTTAGTAATAAATAAAGAAAAGATAAGAAATTAATGAATTTTTTCAAAATTAGGAGCATTACTTGCAAGAGTATATTCCTGAGACATACCAGTTTTATTTAACATATCTGAAGAATATTTTGCTTGAGCTGTAATTCTAAGTCCGCCTTTTATTATTAATTTTTCATTTTCAAATAAAAGAATTTTGATATCATAGTTGCTCTCATTGTCTATATCTTCTAAAGATAGAGGTATCTCGATTATACCTGTTGTATCATTTTTTATTTTACCCATGGTTTTACTATTTTTATATACTGCAAAATTATCTTCCATGACATATGCAATAACTCTTACTTCTCCAGATGTCACTGTGCCACTATTTGTAAGAAAAACATCACATGAAATTGTAATAGATGTATTGTTTTCTCCTGTTAAAACGGGTATTGTATCGTCGACTGTTAATATAGATTTTCCTGATGGATTATTGATGTTATTCTCTGAGTCTGTAATTATGAATGTGTCTAGTATTATATAGAATGCTAAAACTATAGTAATTAAAGTCAACAGCCTTTTTTTCCATTTATCTGATATTTTATTCATATTATTTTTCACTAAACAATTATTTTTGTGTTAAAAAGTATTTAAAAACATGGAATATGTTTGGTAAAAACCGAATTTAAATTTGGTTTTTTTTGTTTGTGAATGTGTTGTTTTTGACATTTTTTCAGGAAAAATTTATATATAGTAAATGACAATATGTTACATGTTAACACTTAATTGAGGAAGAAGTTATGTTATGTCGCTGTAGGAAATGTTTGAAGACGTATAGGACAAGCAAGAAAGAATGCCCTGACTGTGGAGAAAAACTAAAACAAATATAAAACTACAGGGAGAAAAAAATTTTTAAAAAATATCTATTCTACAAAATATTTTTCCAAAAATATTTAGACTAAATCCTGACTTTTAAAAAAAGTATAGAAGAATAGCACCTAATCAAAATCAATAAATCTCTCTTTTCCTCCAAGCACTCAAGAAAACTTCTCTCAATTCTTCTTCATCCTTAGCTTTTAACCAATTCTCCTGAAAATCTTTTTGATCTGCAATTTGAGCAACCCACATGATAGAATGCCAGTAAAAATGTTGCTGATCTTCAGATGCTACAATAATAAAATAACTATAAATTGGATCAATATCTTTTGAAACAATCAAACTCTTTCTTGTTCTAACAAGTACTATATCAAGTTTCTCTCTACCCTTTATTAAATGAGAAAAAATCCCAATACCTGGATGTAAAACTACATTAGAATCAAATTTTTTACTTTTTAAAAAATTACAAAGCTTATCCTCATCGATATCTAATCTGTCACATAATTTTTCAGATACCACATTTGATAATTCATCGGGATTAAGTAATTTATGTAAATCTAGAATCTCACAATTTTTAATCAAATTTTCAAAACGTTTTTCTTGGATATTATCCCGTTCAATGAGAATTTCCCTAAGTTCTTCATCCAGTAAATAACTAGTTTTTTTTTCCCCAGTTAATCTCTCTACAATATGAAGAAGAGAATATTCCCGCCAAATTTTATCACGAGCAAAAAACCAATACCATAAAAAACCACATAAAATAAAAACTCCAACAATAGCAATTGAAAAGATCCCCATTCCAAATATTAACACAATATATCCAACAATTCCAATAATCTGAACTAATGGATAAAAAGGAGAGCTGAAACTTGGACGATAATTCCTAATCTTACTTTCCCTCATCGAAATGACAGATAAATTTGTTAAAACATACATTAAAAGAACAAGTGTTGAAGCAACTTTGACTAATCC